>QMZZ01000001.1 GCA_003663445.1 Candidatus Aenigmatarchaeota archaeon
GTTATATCCATATGTAGTAATTTTTATCCAGAAAAATCCATATTTAGTAAAAATATAACAGCGTTATTAAAATAAATATACCCACACCCCCAGATAAAAAATAAAAAAAGAAAAAATAAAAAAATAAAAAAAAATTTAAATACCCTTGGATAAATATAGATATGGTGGTAAAGCTCGGTGACCTGGAGAAGTTCGTGGCGGATGTGAAGAACAGGACGGGGTTCTGGTTCGAGATACCGGACAAGGAGCTCAAAAAGGAGATAGCGAGGAGGTTCGGCATAAGCAATTACATCCAGAAAAACATCATAACAGCTTTAGAGGAGTACGGGCTGATAGAGAGGAAAAACCTGAACGTCTGGAAGTGGGCTGCAAACGGCCAGCCGGAAGAAAACAAGGAAGATCAGGAAGCCGAAAAGGAGGCCGACGAGCTGATAGAGAAGCTCGATAATGCAAAGGCCGAAGAAAAATGATAGCTCTGGTGCTCAGGTGCCCTCACTGCAGGAGGGAGCAGAAGTACGTGAACTACTTGGTTAGGAGAAGGGATGAGATTTTCGGTAAGAGAAGGGCATGTGTCTGGTGCGGAAAGAGGTTCACGATAAAATCAGCGAAGCAGGACAACATAGTCAGGGAGATTTGCTTTTTCGGGAGAGGCTAAAATTCGATCAGGGTTTTCTGCGAGATTAATGGCTTTATTCTCTTTTCAGCCATCCTGACATACTTCGGGCTGGCTTCTATTCCTATAAATCTCCTTCCAAGCTTTATAGCAACCAGAGCAGTGGTTCCGGTGCCTATAAAGGGATCGAGAACTATTCCGGGTTCCCACTCATCATTACACTCGCAGCTCTCCCATTTCTGTCTCGGCTTGCCACATTTACTGCATACATATTGAGGACATCCAGCCAAGATCATAGGTTCAACCAACTTTTCCGGGAAATGGGCGAAATGAGCTTCGGGAAAGGCTTGGGTAGGAACGCTCCAAAAATCGCCGGGGTTGGCACCTTTTAGATCGTTTTTCAAATCTTTTGAAGGGAAGCCTTTTTTGTAGAATGTCTCCCTGATCTTGCTTTTAACAATGTTTTCCAGCAAGACAAAAGGGTTCTGAGAATCCGGGTTTATTTTGTGCTTGCTTGGGTCGAAATGCTCTTGATTTTTTATAAACCTGACTATACGTTTTATCGTTTCGGGTGACAGCGGTTTTCTCACTGAATCGAGATCGAAGAAATATTTTTTGTTTTTAACGAACATAAAAATCGGTTCATAAGTTGTTGTGAATCTATCTTTTACCGACTCAGGCTTGTGGTTCGGTTTAAACCAAATGATTACATTCCTCAATATAAACCCTAATTCATCCACACAGCGAATAACAAACCTGAAATTTTGAAGTGCCATGCATTTAGGAGTTATACTTGCGTTAGGTGGCTTTCCTTTAATATATCTCTCATCTATTCCTGCTGGTTTTTGGAAACCTGTTTTGCTTGGATGTTTTGCACCCCAACCTTGCAGTGAACCACCATAGCAATCCCCATGATTCCAAAAAATAACCCCTCTCTTCTTAAGAACTCTTTTTAGTTCTCGCATTATTTCCAAAAGATGGTCAAGATATAAATCTAAAGTCGGTTCAAGTCCTAATTGACCATACCAAGCACCACATTTTTTGCAGAACATTCCGAGGGACAGGTGAGCGGATGGTATGCTCTTTTTCCGTTTTCCATCATCGTTTCCTCCCGATACCCATTCATGTTCGCAGTTTGGATCTCCATCCCAAACTCTCCACGTCTCTTGACCGTAGTTTCTCAGTCCCCAGTACGGCGGTGAGGTGATAATGCAGTCAACTGATTCATCTGGCAGCTTTTTGAGAACTTCGAGTGCATCGCCCAGAACAATCTGATTTACAGGCAAATCTCCCGGCTTAAGGTCTTCTGCCCTTATCATTTTTTAAAAACTCCTCAAGAAAGGTTTGCCTTGAATGGTCGTCCCAGTACGGGCTGCACATCCTTCTCCTGAGCCTTTTTTTCATACCAAATCCTTAAACATGGACGGGTAGCACTTGTAGGCCTTGACGAACTTCTCTATGGTCTTCTTGTACCCGCCCAGCTCGACAGATATCTTCTTGAACTCCACCTTGAGATCCTCTGGAACAACTATCTTTATGACTGACTTTTGGGAACTTGGTAACCTTTCTACCATATATATTTTTATACTCTGGGGTATTTAAATCTTTACAGAGAGAGCGATCAAAAAAATGAAAGGAGGGTAAAAAGGGAATGCCTGTTTCCACGAAGTTCACCCTCGAGCAGGCACGGGCCCTTGAGGAAAAGCTCAAGGAAGAGCTGATCCGAAGGGCAATCGAGCAGAAAGTGATCACCTCGAGGGAAGAAGCGGTGATCAGGGACATAATCCCTGACGTCGATCTCGGGGCAACCAGAAACGTCTGGGAGCAGACCCTCGCAACCGCAGACGCCTACAACGACGTCTACAGTGTAACCCTTCCAGACAAGAAGGTCATCGGGTTCTACGGCTTCAAGACAAAGGCCTCGACCCCCGTGGTCACAGCGGTAAAGTTTGCCCTGGGTACCGGCGGGGCAAAGGTCAAGGACATCTGGCAGGTTGAGACGGCACACACCGAGCTCAACGCAGAGGCAAGGGCAATAGTGCCCATCATCTACAACAAGTCCGAGACAGTAACGATCAGCATGTACAACTCAGGGTCAGCAGGTGCGACTGACAACGTGATTCTCCTCGGGTTCGTGGTCGAGCCGAAGGGTGAGCTCGTAACGCAGTAGGAGGGTTTGAATGCCAAGGAAAAAGAAGGAAGGGGAGCAAGACAGACCGACTTCCCCGATAGGGGTAGTCAATAGACTCAAGCTAAAAAAGTTAAGGAGGTAAAAAATGGGCTACATCCACAAGGTAGACCTGGAACCGGTAGCTCTGCCTGGAGAGAACATAGTGATCCTGCCGGACAACAAGCCCTTCAGGGTCGCCTGGATTGAGCCCCTGCCCGCGATAGACAAGGACTTCGGCAGCCTCGCGGCCGGGGCCGAGACCGGGGACACGGAGGTCACGGACGTCTACACAGACGAGAACCAGCTCGTTCAGTTCAGGATAATACCCCTGGACGACGTCGAGGTCACGGTCAAGCAGCCGAGAGCCAAGGGAAGGTGGGTCACCAAGGTGGTTCAGGCAAAGCTCATAAAGGACAACCCCCACGACAACCTCGCGGAGATGTTCCAGTTCGAGGACCGGGGCCTGTTCTTCAACGTGAAGAACCCGACCAGCTACACCCTTCCGGCCTCGAGGGTCAGGCTCGTCGGGTTCAGGTTCGTTCTCGAGCCGCTCTCCGAGATGCCGGAGAAAAAGACCTACGTGGTCGTGGGAGGAAACGAATAGGAGGTGTGAGAAATGGTCAGGAAAGGTGGTAATGCCTCGATAACCGCCGCCGACACCGACACCACGATCTACTCGGTGACTTCAGGAAGGGCCTTCGAGCCCAGTGTGATAATAATAACGAACAACTCCGGCGCGACGGCGAGGGTCAGGATATGGGACGGTGCCTCCGCGACCGGAACCAAGTGGCTTGACGTGATGGTTGCCAACGGGGAGACCGTCCAGCTCAACAACATAGAGGGAATGAGGTTCTACACCTCTGTGACGGCTCAGTCGGACAACGCCGGGGCAGAGCCCGCTCACGTCTGGGTCTTCGTCGGCGGGGAAGAGGAGTGAATTTATTTTTAAGCCGCCAAAACTAAATATGGGCAGTCGGAGGTATGGAAGAAAAAATGGAAGTCCTGGCCAGGAAGGGCGACAAGGAGCTCAGGGGCTACATTAAGTGCAACTACGGGAAGGTGAGGGTTGAGATAAAAGAATGACCTGCACACTTTGGGAGGGGATACTGCTCAGGCAGTATTCCAACCTGGTGGAGGACCTGCAGATGGTTTTCGACATTCCTGGGAACACCTCGGTCACCCTTCGCTACAGCCCGCCTGAAAGGTATGTTTTCATACCGATATACAGTGTTTCCGGCCGCCAGCCCTACGGGGAGCTGATGATCAGCGCATGGATAGACGGGGAAACCCTCTGGAGCAACATAGTGTCCTCGGCCTCCCTCGAGGTTTTGATGCCATCCTCGGACTTCAGGCCGGTCAAGAGGGAGATGAGGATGGACATAACCAACCTCTCATCCTCGACCAACACCGTGGACTTCCTCGTGGGCGGGGCCCTGATCAGGGTCGAGGACTACGGCCAGTTCGTGGAGGAGATAACCGGGAGGAAGCTTATCAGGAAGCTCGAGGAGCTCATAGAGGTTCTTAAAGGAAGGCGGTAAAAATAAAATATGGGCGAGTTCAGGGTAAACCCGGTCGAAATCTGGTCAGGCAGTTACAGGGCCGGGATTACCTCGGCCTCCAGGATCATGGTGGACGCCCTTCCGTCCCCGCTGACTTCCCCCACGATAGTAAACTTCACCACCAGCGGATCTTCCGCCTGGGAGCTGGCCGCCACCCTGCCCTCCACGGCAAGGTCCTTTACCATAAAGTGCAGGGACATGTCCGCGGAGATAGACTTCGCCTACTCCGCCTCCCCGAGCACCTGGATCACCCTCTGGCCGGGCCTGGTCTACTCCGTGGACGCCAGGCCCCCCGCCATCTACGTTAGGGACAGGGGGACCCCCGTGGTGGTCGAGATAGAGTACTGGGAGTGAGATGGCAAGAGCGATTTTCGTCGGGCTGAGAAGGACAGGAGATTCGGTTGGAACCGTTGATACAGGGACGTCTCTAAACAGGTACAGGTTCAACCAGCCCGCGGGGACGGTTCAGGACAACAACTCGGTGGTTTCCCTCGGCGGGGAGTACGACGGGTCCCTGGCGACCTTCGGCTTCCCGGCGAACACCCTCTCGGCCCAGCTGTTCTGCCAGGCGAGGAACGACGGGACCGCAACGATCTACGCCGGAGTGATGGGGTGGTGCGACACGAACAGGAACCCCTACGAGATGATAGCCGTGGGCGGGGCAGCCTACGGTGCGGGGGCCTACGGGCTTTACTTCGGCGGCGGAACCTCCGCGGACCCGATAGAGTGCCTGGCCTACATAGACGGGTACTCGAGCAACCACGGGCTCTGGGTCAATCAGAGGTACTCCGGCTCTCCCGTGGCGACCTTTCAGTATTCCGGATCGTCCGTTCTGGAGATTCAGCACGACAGGGTGAACATAAACGAAGACGTTTACTTCGGGACCGGTGGGATGATGATGAACCTCAGCCAAAACCAGGTGAAAGCTTCGCGGTTTACGACACTGGACAACAGCAACGCCGAGTTCGCCGGAATGGGCTACGGGAGGCTGAAGTATTACGCCTCGTGCAGCTACTCACTCGGCTCCGCTCACAACTTCTACAGCTACATGACAGACGACAACGTCGCGACGGTTTCCGTGGACACAACAACAAACGGCCACACGGTGAACAACCTGATAATCTTCAAGGTCGACGGAACGGAAAAATTCAGCATAAATCCCGAGGGGATAGTGAACTACGCCGGATCCATGGGCGATTCAACAAAAGATCCCCGAACGGACGCTCCCGACGACTGGGTGGAAATAAAAATAAACGGGACAACATATTATATTCCGGCATATTCAGCATGATAGAGATAGAGCCGAAACGGGATGAGAAGGGGAATATTGTTAGAGGAGTTTGGATACGCAAGGGCCTAACCGAGACCATAAACGAGACCCAGCTGAACATAGAGATATCCAGGCTCGAGAGGGCGGTGGACGACCTGAAGGCGAGGCTCGACTTCCTGAAGCGGGTCAGGGCCGAGATAGAGAGGCGAAAGGCGGAGCTCGAGAAGTCGGCATGAAGTACAGGGTGGAGAAGCTCGAGGACATCTACCAGCTCCTCAAGCCGGACCCAGACGGAGGATGGTTCAGGCAGGGGAGGAAGTACACCTGGAAGGGCCTTTTGAACAGGGCAGAAACCGCGGGGATGCAGGGGGACGAGCTCGAGAGGGGCTTCGGGCTGACCGACGAGGAGTGGGAGGCCGTTCTGGAGAGGTACGAGAGATTTAAATAAAAAGCCCAATTCTTAATATGGCTGTGTGGAGTGATGACTTCAGCGAGGATACGAGCCAGAACTACGCAATCCTGTGGAGAAATGTGACCGGCGGGCGCGGTTATGGAAACCCACCCGAATCCACAAGCATTACAGTTTCCGATGGATATTTGACAGCAGAAATTACGAACAGTGGCTACTGCAAGGGAATAGTTTACCTCAAGGCCAAGCCAACGGTAAATCCGCTGACAGAAAACTTTGTAATAGAGGTCAGGGGAAGGTCTCATGGTTGGGACGGGTTCGCGTCTGGCATAACCCTTGCGGTGGACAGGGTTCCAGAAGGAAGCGGAAATTTTGAAAAGTTTATAAGATTCGTTTACTCCACCTACCCGTCTCCGGATAGGATAGAGCTTCAAACCCATCAGAGAACCCTGGTAAGCATGGACTCTGATGTAGACACGGAAAAGACTATGTGCACCTTCGGGCCATGGAACAAATTTAGGATAGAGAAGGATGGCACCTGGTGGAAATTTTTTTTCAACGACAATCTTATCTGGGAGGGTGAAATTCCGGAAGCGGATGAGGAGATGTACATAGGCTTCACTGTGGATGTGACTTCAGGCGAATCCGGATGGACGGCAATAAACACTTACGATGATTACTACTTCGCTCTTTATCCGTTTGGAGAAATAACCAACATCTCATCACCAAGCTCCGCCCACGCTGGGGATTCTCTGAGTGTTAGTGTAGATGTGAAAAACACCGGCTCGGATGGCACTATTTGGTGCAGGCTGGTGGACACCTACGACGACTCGGAGATAGGCATAAGACAGGAATCGTACCTTGCTTCCGAGGAAATAAAAACATTTTCTTGGGTTATAACCATGCCTAACAGGGACTTGACAGTTAGAGTCGAGGCAGGTCACGAGGAGTAGAAAGTATTTAAATACCAAATCCAATTTTCGATATGGACGGAGTAAGCCTTCTGACCCTGGTGATAGTCGGCCTTCTGGCCGGCATAGTAAGGGGTCTGGTGGGCTGGCTGAAGTCGAGCAAGAAGGAGGACTTCGACTGCAAGAAGTTCGGAAGGACCCTGGTTCTGTCCGCCGTCCTCGGAGCGATACTCGGGCTTTACTGGGTGGGAGACCCGAAAAGCCTTTTCGCGACAGTGTTCCTCGGCGACGTGGTCATAGAGGACGTCCTCAAGGGATTCGTGAGGTCCAAGTGATGCCGGACAGGGACGGCAGAGGGCCGAGAAGGGGATCCTGGATGTGGAGCCAGGGCAGGAGAGGCCCCATGGCCGGGCACCTTCAGGGAAACTGCGCCAGAAAAAGACCCTCTTAAATTAACAGCAGAGTTCACCAGCTGAAAACCAGACTCCTTTCTTTTCATTATTTTAACTCTGCTTTTCAGGAGATGAACAGCTCCTCGAACCCGGCTATTTTTGGGCGAGTAGTATATATTATATCCTACGCCTCGAGGTTGTTCGCCGAGACGGTGTTGGCCCCGTTCACGATTATCTGCCCCGAGGAGTTTCCCATGGCGAGGTTGCCCACTATTAGGTTGTAGTCGCTCCCGGTCTCCTCGTTTATCCCGTACCTCTGCCTCCCGTCAGTGGAAACCGCCTGGTTACCGACGAGAACGGAGTGCATGGTGTCGCTCAGCTTTATCCCGTCGGCGAACCCAGAGAAAGCCTGGGAGTTGTTCAGAACCTCGTTGCCCACGAGAACGCACCTCTCGCTCAGGCTGAAATTCATCCCGTTGAGCCTGTTCAGGCGGATGAAGTTCCCGGCGATCCTGACCCCGTTGGACTGGCTCACCGTCAGCCCGGTTCCGTTCCCGCTCAGGGTGTTCCCGCTCAGGAGGTTTCCGTCCGCCCTGAAAAGTATGACTCCGATGGAGCAGTCGGTGACAGAGCACCCCTCTATCGAGCAGGCGGTGGTGTTCTCGTCGAAGTATATTCCCTCGTCCCTGCAGCCGCTCACCCGGCACCCCCTGACCGCTGAGCCGGTGGTCCCGCTGAAAAATATCCCGTGGGAGGTGGATGTCTGGCCGAACCCGTTCCCGTCCACGCTCAGGCTGCTTATCAGCACGTTTGAGACCCCAACGCACTTTATCGCATGGTCGTTTGCCCCGTCGTTCAGGTAAACTATCGTCGCCGGTCCGGACCCGATCAGGCTGACGTTTGACGGGACGACTATGCCCTCGTCTATGCGGTAGGTCCCCTCCTTGATGTAAACCACCCCGCCGGAGGACGGAAGGCTGTTTATCCCCTCCTGGATGTCCGTGGTGCTCCCGCTCCCGTCAGCCGCCACCAGGACCGTGGCAACCTTGGTGTCCCCGACAATCGACCTGACAGGCATTACTCTCCCTCCCGGCGGGCCGAACCTCCCACCGACATCTCCTCGCTCCTCTCGATGAAGAGCTGCATGACCTTCCCGGGCTGGGCGGAGTTCGTCACCAAGACGTCCTCAAAATCCATCTCGAAAACTATCATGGAGGGCCAGGTGAGCGGGCTCAGGGGTATGGCCGGGGACGTGGTGCTGTTGAACCTTATGGACGCGCTCCCGGTCAGCCTGAAAACCGTCAGGGACTTTCCGGAAATCTTTAGGCTCTTGTTTGTCCTTTCGGTGTCCAGGCGGAGGGTAACGAAGTCGTAGGCCATATAAAGAATTTGCTCCCCCTTTTAATAAAACTTCTTGATTCCGAGAACGAAGCTGTCTACCGCGGACTCCTCGTCGTTCCCGTAGAACTCCAGGCCCCTCCACCTGACCCTGTACCTCCTCTCGGAGAGCTTCTCCACGTGGGCCACGTAGACCTCGCCGTCCACCTCGACGGAAACGGTCTTCCTCTCGAGGACCGGCCTGTACTCGATGTCGTGGCTCATTTCTCGTATATTTTTAGCCTCTTGTAGATTTCCTTCTCCTTCTCCTCGTCCGGGTCCCCCAAAACGGACATCGCGATTCCAACCCCGACAAAAAGCCACCAGATCATATCAGAAGGTTGGCTATCAGGGCCAGGAGCAGGGCGGTGTTAAAGCCGAACATGACCTTGGTTATTATGTCGAGCTTTCCCTCCACCCTGCCGAGCCTTTTCTCGACGTCGCCTATCCTGTCGTGAAGGCTGACCACGCTTCTCAGCACAGCCTCCCCGTGGGATTCCATCGGGCAGTCCTTCTTCCCTTTCATAGCCTCTCCATGGCCACGCCTATCAGCAGGATCAGGAAGGCGAGGAACATCGCCCAGTAGGACCACTCCTTGCCGTAGCCCATCAGGGACGCCAGCGCCGACGCAGTCGAGGCCCAGAGGGTTATCCCCCTTACAGGAGTCGTTTTCATATTAAATTTTGGGTTTTCCCTTTTTAAATTTCGTTTAAACCTCGTATCTTCTGGACGACAGAACCACCCCCACGTTTGTCATCAGCCACAGCCACCAGGGGTTGAAATACTCCAGCCTCTCCTCCGAGGCCACCGTCACCGTCCTGGCGGAGTCTAAAACATCCATCCCATCATACCTCCCGCAACCGCCCCGGCTGAAATGAGGCTCAAATAGTAGCCGGAGGGATTGGCAACCTCTCCAGAGGCAACCTTAGAGCTGGCTATCATGAATGCTGACAGGGCTCCCAAAATCGCTCCCCCAACTATCTTTTTGGCTTCCATCACTCCACGTGACCGGCTTCCACCCTTATCGTGAGGTCCCTACCGGGCATCGTCAGGGACCAGGTGAAGATGGTTTCCTGGCCAACGTCGAGAACGGCCTCCTGCCTCGCCCCTATCTCGGTGTTGTCGTAGGTGTCCACGAGCCTGCACCAGATGGTGTCGGAGGCCTCTCCGTCGTTCCTGACGGTCACGTTCACCGTTATCGTCTCTCCCTCGTGGGCCGTCGAGGGGGCTGAAACGCTGACTATGGTCGCGAACCCCTCGAGCAGAAGGGTTATGGTAAATTCTTGGGTGGAGTCTATTATGTCGGCCATATTAAGACTTTGACCTGCCTATTTAAAAAGCTTAGGAGACGGTCACCCTGTATCCCCAGTGGGCCCTCGACTCCTGTATTTTGGCGTACTCGTAAAGAACCCCTGCGGGCTGGGGCGGCGAGTAGTAGAAGTACCAGTTTATGCGGCTGCAGTCCGCAGGCGGGGAAATGTTTTCCTGCTCGAAGTACCACGTCCAGATGTTGCTCGGATCCTCTCCGGACTGCTCGGTAACGACCACCCTGACCTTCGGCGAGGAGAAGCAGTTTGTGTCGAAGCAGAAGTACATGTAATCGTTCACGGAGAAATCGGTGGTCAGGTCCCTACATCCAGCCGAGTAGCTCTTTCCAGAAACCATGTTGCTTACAGAGACGGTGGACGGGTTCTCGAAAGGAATCACGTTCAACACGGCATCCGCCTCTCCGGATGCTCCCGTGTCGGTGGTGAACCTGATCTTCAGAGGATTATTTCCGGCCACGGTCATGGCAGGTATGGTGAAACTTCCTGATGTGGACTTTTCCTCGCCTGGGCTCAGGAAAAGCGAAGGCAAGTCCAGAAGCTTCCTCTCGATCCCGTCCTCGTCGATTAAAACCACGTCAGGGTAAACCCGAACTTCCGAGTCCGTTCCGTTTCTTATCGAAACCTCGACCCCGACCGTGTCCCCCCTCTGGCCCTGCCCGACGCTGATCCCGGTTACCTCCACCTCTCCGGGAGGAGATGGGGGAGCGGGAGCTGCCCTGACCCTTGACAGAAGCAGAAGTGCTATTGCTCCTGCTCCCGCTCCCACAACCAAGGCAGCTTTTTTAGTATCCATACCTGATTTCCCGGCAGGGCGAGGACGAGACCTGAACCTGGGCCTCCCTCGGCCCGGCAACGCTGAAGATCAGGCCGGAAACGAAGGTCGAGGCCATGACGGAGAGAAAAATCTGCCTAATCCTTTCCTCCCTCTCGGACTTCTCTATTTTCGGGTAGCCGAGGGCCTCTGGCCATGGGAACTTTCCGGTTATCCACGAGACTATCACCGCGGTTATCGTTCCCGTGACCAGGCTCGGCAGGAGTATGTTGTCCATGGCTATATGTACTCGGGGGGAACCGCGACCCTTCTCAGGACCGAAACCTGGGCGGCCTCGGCGGGCCTGGGGGCTGCCATCGCCATCAGGGCGAGGCCAGCCACGGTAACCAGGGAGTAGGATGCTATCCTCCTGACCTTCTCCGAGGTGACCTCCTTGGGCTCTCCCTTCACAGGGAGGTCCCCGGACAGCCACGCCCCGACCAGGGGTATTCCTATCCCGCCTATGATCACTCCTGCCCAGCTCATGCTCTCGCCTCCATGCTTTCTATCGAAACCGAGTATCCGGTAGAGGAAACGTTGAGAAGCCCGTAGCACTTCGCCGAGGCCCACCTCTGCGAGTAGTCTCCAGCCTCCCAGTCAGCCTTCGACCTCCAGACCTCGACTATCCAGTCTATGCTCCTTCCTGCCCAGTCAGAGGGGACCCCGTCGGTGAACTGGCAGATGAAGGTTCTCGTCCCCCCGGGCGGAACCGAGGATGTGGATTCAAAGCTACACCAAGCCCCTGCTCCCGCTGCAACGCTCAGAACGAAGAAACCCCGCGGCAGGTCGACGGTTCCGGTGTTTTTAATGGTAGCCCAGACCTCTATGTACTGCCCTGGGCTTACGTTGGCCGATCTGCAGGTCGTGTATATCTCGACTTCCGGACTCATATTTATTTTTAGCCTTTTTTATTTAAATCCCCCCTGTGATATCAGGGTTCCGGCGGCCAGCATAGCCAAGGCCCACCAGGGCAGGGCAAACGCCACCGCCTTCCTGGTGCTCTCTATGGTTATTTCCATGGAGTCGTCGTAAACTTTCTGGGAGTCCTCGAGGTGACCGAGCTCTACCTTCAGCCTCCAGTCCCTCTCCGGCATGGTGAAGGGCGGGTCGTTCCAGAGGGTTCCGCTGTGGCCCGCTGGCAGTTTCACCTGATCTATGGAGATGCCCCAGACAACCTCCCCGGTGTCGAGGTCGGTTATCCTCGCGCACAGATAGCCGCTCTCGTCCCCGGCGTTCAGCCAGTCTATGTATACCGTGACCGGCCCCCCGGGGTCGCACCTTCCCTCGGTTTCCTGGCCCTCAACCTGACCGACTGCCCTGATTCCGGTTATCAAGAACCTCGCTGGCATCAGGTCTTCACCTCCATGCTCACTATTTCAGCCGAAACCTCTCCGGGAGGAGGCGGAGGAGAGGGAGCGGTAGGCCTGAAAAGGTACCATATAAGCACCACTACCGCTATCGGGACCGAAATTGCCAGGACATCCTTTGCCGTTACCATTCTACCTCCTTATGAAGCTTATCACCGAGGCGGCCAGGCCCACTATCGCTATAACCATGAGGGCCTCTATCACCTTCGGTATCATCTCCATTATGCTGTGCTGGACCTCTGTGGCCTTCTCATAGCCTTCCTTCTGGTAGGCGAGCAGGGTCTGGCATGTCCTGTCTATGGCCTCGAGGTACGGCTGACACTGATCCATGGTCAGGCCCTGCTCCTGGCACGCTCTGATCTGGCTCTCCCTCATTTCCTGGCACTGCTGGAGGGCGGCCTCCAGGTGGGCATAGTAGGAGTCCAGGGTGAGCTTGTTTATCAGGGCAGGGAAAACGAAAACCCCGTAGGCGGTTATCACGGCGAGGATGGCTATTATCAGGTAGGCTATGACAGGGGCCAGCATGGCCCTCGCCTGGCCGTAGGGAACGGTGGTGTAGACGTTCAGGTAAACGAGCTCGTCCGTGACCGGTATCACGCTCCTGACCCTCGGCTCGTATCCGCTTGCCAGAAGCTCGTCCCCCATCCTGTTCAAGACGTCGGTAACGAGCTGGTTGGGAATGTACCCGTCGGTGGCGGCGAGAACCGTCTGGAACCTCACTATGTCGTATTCCTTGCTCCTGTTCGCAAACCTGCCGACTATAACGGTCATTATGTCGTAGGTGTCCAGAAGGTGCCACCCAGCACAGCTCATGACCCTGTAACCGTAGAATGTTCTGTCCTGAATGACTATCTTCTTGTAGTCCACCGGGGTTATCTCCCTGAAAACCCCGTTTTTAACCAGGTAGTCGTAAACCCTGTTGGCTTCCTGGGCACCAACCACGATTATGAGGTCGGCATCCGTGTCGAAGGGAAATTCCGACGTCTGAACGATCTCCACCGGGTATCCCTTCAGCTCGAGCAGCAGCTTCAGGTCCCAGGCGGTGCCCGAATCTGTCGAGGAATCGTACTGTATTAGAATCTTTTCGGCGTAGTAGGCCATATTAAAGGTTTGGGTTTTTTAAATAAAAAACCCCACTATAAATATGGACGAGAAGAACCTTTTGCTCGGCCTCGGAGGGGCCTTGACCACGGCTGCGATAGACTGGGCCTTCGAGCACATCTGGCAGACAACCCCGGAAGTCCACGGACAGTTTCCCTATATCGTGGTGGCAGATCCCCTGCCTCCAGTAGACGACCTGATAACGGCCTCGGTTCCGGCGATAATATATGCAATCGGGCATGTGACAGACTCCGAGCCCATGAAAAGCTTCGGGGTCGGCGGGGCGATGTACGGGCTCGGAATGCTCCTGAAGGCCATCCTCCTGAGGAACGTCACCGGGTTGAAGTGATATGGATCCCGCAAAGCTGCTGAAGCTTGCGGTGCTTTTCACACTCTCGGGTATAACCGCCTACGTTTTCACCCTGATAGCCATGCAGATCAAGAGGGAGATCGAGGAAACAGCCTCTTCGATTTAAAAACCGAAAGCAAAAACTTAATATGGAAGTGACCGGAACCGTGCTGGAGATGTGGAGCAGAGCTCCGATATCTGGGGTGGCAGTTACAGCAGACGGGCACGTGACCTCAACCGACCCCTCTGGAAGGTTTTCCCTTGACCTGCCTCCCGGAACCTACACCATCAGGTTCGTCCACGCGGACTACGAGACCGCCACGAGATCGGTTGTGGTAACCTCCCCCACAGACATAGGGACGGTTTACCTGAAGCCGATATTCACTCCGCTCTGACATGCAGGCGATAAGGGTAAAGGAGGAGCTCGAGAAGGACATACTCAAGATTCCCGGAGTCGTTGGCATAGGCCTTTCCCACTCCTCGCCCCAGGTTCTGAACATATACGTTGAGAGGCTGACCCCAGAGCTCGAGAAAAAGGTCCCCCCTGTTCTCGGAGGCCTGAAAACCAGGGTCATAGAGTCAGGCAGGTTCGTGGCCCTCCAGAGAACCTCAAAGCTCAGACCCTTCCCGATGGGAGTTTCCATAGGCCACATAGACATAACCGCGGGAACGGTCGGGATAGTGGCCGTCAGGAACGGAGAGGAATTTCTGCTCAGCAACGCCCACGTTTTCGTCCCTGATCCGAGCTCGGAATCCGTGGAAAGGACGGACGTGGTTCAGCCGGGGCCCTACGACGGGGGAACGCCCGAGGACAAGGTCGGGGACGTGGTGGAGTGGGTCAGAATAACTCCTGACGGGGAAAACCTCGTGGACGCGGCCCTCGCCAGGCCCCTATCAAAAGACCTATATGTAAAGGAAATCCTCGATGTCGGGATACCTGTGGGCATGGCAGAAGTGGCCGTGAACGAGGTTTTAATTAAGTCTGGAAGAACGACGGGAGTGACATCAGGAAAGGTTTTGGATGTGAACGCCAGCATAACCGTTGATTACGGGACGTTTACCGCGGTTCTAAAAGACCTGATAATAACCGAAAAGATGGCTGAGGGAGGCGACTCCGGTTCCCCGGTGGTGGACTCCAACCTTAACTTCGTCGGCCTCGTTTTCGCTGGTTCCGAGAGGCTGACAGCTATATGCAAGGCCAAAAACATAACCGAGGCATTCGGAATAGAGGCCTACATCCTTCCGGCTCCGGTTCTGTTCGGCGGGGCCCTTATGATGCTTCTCGCCGGGTCGGCCCTGCTTACCTCTACTTACCA
The DNA here is from genome assembly GCA_003663445.1 of Candidatus Aenigmatarchaeota archaeon. GTDB lineage: Archaea > Aenigmatarchaeota > Aenigmatarchaeia > QMZP01 > QMZP01 > QMZZ01. The sequence goes on from QMZZ01000001.1 coordinate 14,974, forward strand.
GAAAACTCCTCTATAATCTTGCTTATCTGACTTTTCAGCTCGAAAAACATGGTGGATATGGCCTCTGATTCTGGATCCTCCTTTAACCCAGATTCCAAGTCTTTCAGGACAGCGGATATTCTCGATACATCGAATCCACACCTTTTCAAATCTTCCAGCTGTTTTTTCATGCTTTCGATCACCTCTAAAGTTATGTCATACTTTTCTTCCATCCAAAGCTCGTGTGCTGTGTTCGCGTCTCTCAGAAACTGGGCTACCGCCATCCCGCATTCAAACCCTCTCCTCTCGAATTCCCTTCTCATATCAGTATTCCTCCGCCAACATGAATGTAACCAGATACTGTGTGTTTACCTTTGTCCCGAGCTGCTCCGAAAGCACTTCTGGAGAGCCGAAGTCGTCGAGCTTCGCGTAAACCTTCTTGGGCAGCTCCGGCATGGGAACCCTCAGGGTTCTCCCCTCGTCCTCGTACTTCCGCTCCTTGGCGTCAGGATCGAAGACTATGAAGTCGGTTTTCGGAGATATCTCCCTCATGGTTATCTCCCATATCTTTGCCTGCAGGTCTGGGTGTATTTCCGAGGCGAATCCCCGGGTGGAAAGCGGTATAAAGCTTACCTTTCCGGGGAAGGTAATCGGCTTGGGTGGGGCTTCCTCTTTCTTTTCCTGCTTTTCGTAAAATTCCGCCAGAGCCTCCCTTTCCCTTTTTATCTCTCTCGCAACATCTTTCGCAATATAAAGCGTAAGGGAAAACAGGGGGCCCCCGAACCCGATTTCCTTTACTATCCAATAATAAACATAGCCTCCCCTCTGCAAACCGATAACGTCGCCAACACTCATGGATGTGTGCGATCTTTCCTCCCAGAGCGGGATTCCCTCTACCACGGCCCTGTCCTGGAAAAGCCTGAATATGTCCTCTTTGTCCATTTCCTTCGGGAGCTCGCCCTCCCAGACGAGATCGTGGGTTCTCTCGAGATCGTGGATGTCCGTCGGCTTCAGCTTACCGGTGAGACCCTCCTGTGCATACATCTTTTCCCAGTACCAGACCTGAACATACCTTTTACCTTCCGCTTCGGTTTCCGGCTTCGGCTTTTCCCTTTCCTCGGGATACTGCATTTTCCTCAACAGGGAGTAAATGTTCACGGTCATCTTTTCAGCAACCTCCCGACAGCATATCCGAGCACTATCAGGAACGCCCCACCGAGCAGGTACATCAGCACCCTCTGGGCCTGGTTCGGCTCTACATAGCCGAGGGGGGTAAGCTCCGGATAGACATAATTTCCGTCTGGAGTGACATAAACATTCAGGTCGAGCTTTCCCCTATCGGAAACGGTTATCCTGTATTCATCTGGAACCGCTCCGCCAGTTATTTCGTTATACCTCTGCATAAGCTCGTTTAAGCTTTTTTCTGGAATATCTCCAACGTAGATGTTGTTCACGAATACCTGCGGCATTTACCTCCTCCCCAAGGCGAACCCCAGGCCCAGAAGGCCCACCCCGAGCAGGACATCCAACAGCCCGACCCTCGGGATGGGAACGAGCTGGGGGTCAGCCCATATTTTCAGAGCAGGGAATATTCCGGGTGCGACCTCTCCCCACACATATATAACCGTATCCTCAAAACCGTCCTTCTTGATAACTATCTTATGCTTCTCCGGGGTGTCGAGCCCCTTCTCCCTGACCCTCTCGGCGAAGTCCGAAATGCTCTCGCCTACCTTTCCTATGTAGACACCGTCCCAGTAAACCTCGGCACCAAGGGAATTTACATCCCGAACCATATTTAAATTTCGCCTCCGATATTTAAAACCTTATTTTGCCTATTTCCTCCCTGTATTTCGTTAGGCTCTCGTCCACCGGGGGCATAATCCTCCTCTCTACCGTGTAAACGAAGGCAGTGGGGTCGTAAATAACCCTTCCAGCCTCCGACATCCTCCGCCACAGCGCGATCTCCTCCTCCCTAACCATCTGGAGAACACTTTTTTGGTTGATTCCCTCGTTGAACCCCCCTATTTTCAGGAATGCCTCCCTTCTCAGGGCCGAGTTCCTGCCTATCAGCCTCAGGTCAGCAGTGGTCCTTCCAACAACCGCGTGCCATATCTCCAGAATGTTCACGAAAAGTGGGGATGGGGGGCTGTAAACGAGGCTCGGCCCCGTGACCGCCGCAACCGAGGGATCGGAAAAGTGCCTGAGCAGGACATCGAGCCAGAACTCCGGGGCGATCACGTCGGCGTCCGTGGAGACTATAACCTCTGCATCTGTAATCCTCGACCCTATGTTTCTGGCCGTCAGCTTTCCTTTTGGAACCGTGAGAACCCTGTCGGCGTAGTTTCTGGCTATCTCAACCGTGAGGTCCTCGGAACCAGAATCGAGAACCACTATCTCCACCCTGTCCCTGTTTTCCCTGTAAACCCTCTGGTTTACCAGGCTTTCCAGACTGGACTCTATCCAGGCCTCCTCGTTCAGGGTCGGGACCTGAATGCTTACCGTGAAGTTGGGATCGAAGGGCTCGGCCCTCTCGGAGCTGAAAATTAAGCACTTGAAGGCGTAGGTCAGAACCGGAACCGCGAGGGGGATGATCTCCATCATATAAAGGCCGCCTCAACAACCATTTTTGACCCGCAGAACGGGCAGGTTTCGCAGGGCCTTATATACCTCGGTATCGAAAACCCGCAGTTCTCACACCTGAGCGTATCCCATTCGCCCATGGCAAAAATATAAATAAAAATAAGAAAAGCGGGTTACCCTCTCAGCGGGCCACCCTTATATGAACTGAGCTGGAGCTGCTGGCTTGGGTGCAGGAGCTGCCGCGACCTTGACAACCGGAGCCGGTGCCCTTGCTACCCTTGCGGGCGGTGCCACCAAAGCCTCTTTTGCCATGTTGCCGATCTCCTCTACCAGCATGTAGGTTCCCATGGATGCCAGCGGAAGGCTGAACTTCTCGAGGGACCTAACAAACAAGCTCCCTGCGAGAGAGGCAAAGCCGACACCGAGGTTGATCACTCTGCTCGCTGGAACCCCGGGAGAAACCTCTCCTGGAGCGTAGGTTCTGCTAAGCTCGTTTATTCCCTTGCCTATGGCTGCTCCGCCGATTACCTGAAGCACCTCTCTTGCCTCGACCATGGCTATCCCTCCTTACTTGAGCAATGACCTTAGTTCCTCTACTGTGTGTATTGTCCTTCTCTCTTTGCTTGGATATCTTTTTTTTGGTAGTCTCGATGGGGCACTGTAGCCTCTCATTTCCTCTCTGATGTAGTAGGCTATTATCGGCAGACCGTCTTTGAAGCCTTTCTCTCCCTTGTGTTTCGAAGCGATTTCGGCGAAGTGTATTCTTGTTTCAATTTGTCCCTTGTGTGGACTCACTACTGTGTATGGCTGGTTTCTCAAAACGACGAGCTTTTTCCTTGCCCAAGGCACTGGCTTGACTTTCTGGATACCCACTGCTGACAAAGCTGCTCTGGGCAGCCCGACCGTAGACATGGTCAAGCTCTCAGGTCTTAACAGGGCCATTTTTTTACACCTCCTATTTTTTAATTAATCAGAACCCCTTTAAATATTTTTTCCTTAACCACTATTTTGTGGCTAAAATTCCCCTTTTTCCCTTAAGTAACCTGAGCAACTTCGCAGCCTTTATTATGGTCTCGAGCCTGATCCTCGCGGCTGTCTCGAGCCTTTCCTCCCAGATGGCCTTTTTCTTCCTTCTCCCGACGGGCTTCATTTCCCTTTCTATTAGCTTGGCTGCCGGGGGCAAATCCTCGGTCATTTTCATGCCTTTCGCCTTCTTGGCGATCTCGGCGAAAAGTATTCTGGCTTTAATCTGGTTCTCGGTTGGGGTAAAAGCCGTTCTCGGGACAGCCCTGATGTAAACTTTGGGCACAGGCTTTTCCCTTCTAACTATCTGAAGGTCGGTAAGAGATCGAATCCTCATATCTTTTAATTGGGCTCACACCTATAATAAACCCATCACAGTAGAGCCTCGCCAGGAGGGTTTTCGGGTATATTTCAGCTTTCAGGCCAACCTTGTAGAAAATATCACCTTCGAGCACCAGCAAACCCTGGGCTATGTGATCCTTTATGTCGAAAAAGTTCGGCCTCTGGAAAACCGCCATCCACCCGTTTTTCATGACTATGACAGGAAAATTCACCTTCCGCATTTTCACGCCGTTGGGATTCCTGTAAATGTAATCCTGGCAGTCAGGACACCAAAAGGCTTCCAGGCCCTTGTAATCCCCAACCTTCGGTATAAACTTTCCGTGAACCGGGCACTTAATCCTTTTGGTCATTCCTTTTTTCATTCCCTTTCCTTTTCCTTCTCTATTTGTATTAGCTTTCTGACAACCCTCTTTAACCAAGGCACATACTCAACAGGTATCCTTTTCCACTGGGCGAGTCTTTCTATCTTGTAAGGGATCTTCAAGTATTTCACTAAAGGCAACAAACCATATTTTTTCAATCTTGTCTCATCAGAAACGAGGTACGACTCGACTGGCCCACCAAACAGCGAGGCGAGGGTTATCATTGTCTCGTCATCCAGAGTTTTAAATGGTTTTCCGGTTTCTGGGTCTATTTTTATCACTATTTTTGGTTCTCTCATCTGGACGGGCTTAAGTTCCTCTGGTATTTCGGCTATGGTTGGCGGTGCGGTGGGTGGCGGGGTTGGAGGTGCGGGGGGCCTGGCTCTCGCTTCCGCCAGGGCTTTCTCGAGCTCCTCTATCCTCTTCTCCGCAACGCTCAGGGCCTCCCTGAGAAGCCGTATTGTCAGCTTGTAATCTTCGCTCTTTCTTTTTGCCTCCTCCCTCGCCCTTTCGAGCTCCTTTTTGGTCTTCTCGAGCTCCCGCTTTACTTTGTTTAACTCTGCTGGTGTGACTTTGCTTTCCTTCAGCTTTTCAAGCTCCCTCTCCAGGGATGCAACCCTTTCCTTGTAGAATCTGAGCTCTTCAAACTCCGCTCCAGGGGGGTATTCCCCTGTGATTTCCTCTTTTATTCTGGTCAGGTTTTCGGCATAGCTTAAGGCTGGATCTATGATCGCCCTGAAATCAACCGTTTTGTAGTCGATATAGTATTCATCGCATAGTCGCTTGAACTGGTCGAAAAGGGTTCTGAGCTCGAGAAAAGTCATTCCTGTCTTTATCCTTGCCCTTTTCCACTCGCTCCAGATCCGCTTCAGGAACTCCTCATCCTCTCTCGTGAGTGCCATACCTAATTATGATTATGTTCCCCATCCTTTTTATTTCCATTTCGGGTTTCCCCTTCCTGATCCAATCCCGATACAAATCCTCAAGAGTCATTCCAGTATAATGGTCTCCCCTGACTCGTACCGAAATCTGCAACCACACTCCAAGCAGATTTTGTGCTTCCCGTGCTTTTCAGTTTCCACATCTATATATGTATTCGAGCCGTGACATCTCGGACAGAACACCATACTTTCACCCCCCTGTTGTTTGATCATAAAGCGGTTTCTCTACTGCAAAGTTGTAATTCAGGTTGTAATAAAAATGACGGATAAACTCGAGGATCTCGTACAGTCCCTTCAATTCGAGGTTTTCTGGCAAAACATCACCACCGTACTCCCAAACCACTACAGTAGTCCCAAACCTCTCCAGCTCTATTCTGTGGTTTCCCTTGATCAGCCATGCTTTCTTGAAGTTCAAATCTATTGTCGGTTTGTCTCCTTTCATTTTTCACCTCCTTTACCCGCCTATTCCTCTACCTCCAGCCATCCAAACCCCCTGCTCACCCTCACGAATACTTCCTCTGCATACAATAGCCCATATGTTGTCTCGGTTATGCCAGAAATCCCGACTGACACAATCGAATCCTCGAGATCCAAATTGATTCCCCTCTTTTCCAGCACCTTTTTTGCTATCTCCTTTGCCTTCTCCTCGAGCTCCTGGAATGTCTTCCCTGTCAGGGAAAATTTCATTTCGACCTCGACCATTCCTTTTATTCTGACCATCTGATCACCTCCTTTTTTCTGATGGGAAGGTTGGGAGCGACCCCAGAACCTTCCTAATCTTTTACCACTCGGTTTCTTGCATTTCTCCAGTTTTTATTTTTCTATTACAAAATTCCCTGAGCGACTCTGCAGAGGGGAAAGGTATCTCAAGAAATTGCCCTACTGGTTCACTCATACTTTTCAGTTTCCATGTTCCCCCCTCTCTTATTCTTATCCACACTTTTCCTTTCCAAAGCACAGGCATACATGATCACCTCCTTTTTTCTACCTTTTTTATTTTTAGTTTTGATGATTTTCTAAATCTAACAGGAAAAAAAGTTTTAACTATTTGCTCATCTCCACATTTTTCACACTTTACTCTATACACATATGCTTTACTTAAAAATTTTCTAAATCTTTTTTCAATTTCCACATAAATCAAAAAATAATCACCGCCACATTTCCAACATTTTTGATTTTTTATGATATAATTATCCAAACAAAAACTACTGCAAAAATCAAATTCACATTCTTTCCCACAATATTTACATCTCATATTAATAATATTGATAGATAGTATTTAAATACTTTTCGGTTTTGGTTTCCTTTCTCGGTTTCCTTTCTTGGTTTACTTTTTGGTTTCCTTGTATAGTTACATTAAAAACTCAACCTACTTTATAAGGTATAAATATATAATAAGGGGGTACAAGGCAGCAAGGAAACCAGGAAACCAAGTAAACCAAGGAAACCGAAAAAAACCGAAAGCCGTCTCACTCTCGGTTTACTTCTTGGTTTCCTTGCGGTTTCCTTGTGGTTTACTTTTTGGTTTCCATCCCCAAGGAAACCGAGCTGCAAGGAAACCAGGAAACCAACCGAAAAGTTTAAATATTAGTTAACAACATTATTTAATATAGGAGGTGGTAACATGAGAGAAAAGTGGATCAGGTTTGATCAGAAGGGCCGAATATTAGACATAAAGGGTGTTTGGACATTCGAGGAGCTTAGGAAAGTGCTCACGAAATAAAGGAGGTGGTGAGGCATGAAGAGTGTAATAGCTTTTAAAACACAAGAAACAAAAAAAGTTTGCGGCGATATGGATCTGGAACGGTTTGACTTTGAAGAAGAGAATTATATCATAAATACAACTGTAGATTTCAGAGACATTCTGTTTGAATTTAAAGTGAACACAAAAACAAGAAAGCATGTACTTGTTGAAGAAGACAGTGTTTTCAACGAACTTTTTGAGTTTTTTGAAAAAAACAAAGATAAAAAAATTATTCTTGAATCAGCGATATGTGACTATAGCTACTTAGACATAAGAACATCTGAACAATCTTTTAGTTTGCAAGCTGTTAAGTATAAAATACAAAGCTTTGAAAAATATATTGCAGCAATTTACTTTTTGAATCGTCACAGAAAAAAATATAATATCGAAATTAGAGTCGAGCCTGGCGATATAAAGCTAAAGCTCAACAACGAAGAAATAATTGAACACACTAACTTTATCGAATACAGAGACTATGTCTTTGTAGATTATAAAGATTTCTCAATATATCATTTAATTGCTTTAGAGAGTGCTATAGAATATGCTCTTGAAAAAAACAAAAAGCTGATAGTGCTTGCAAAAAGCGATTTCGGACAGCCCTGTAAATGGTGCTATGAACTGAGAATTGTGCAGTTATCAAGACGAAAACTACTCAGTATACTTAAAGCAATAAAACAGCTTGACCGAAAACTTGAAAATAGTAGAAAGAGTTCGAGAGATGGAGGGATGCGAAGAAATGGCTGGAGGAAAGGATAGCGGAACGGCTGAAGGACTGAAAACCATTGTTTTCGGGAAAGCTTTCTCACTATTGAGAGACAAAAAGGTCAGGTTGGTTGCGGATACGAAAAGGGCCTGGCATTTCGAGGTCGAGGGCACCAGGGAAACCCACGATGTCATGATCAGACAGGACGGCGGGATAAAGCTGATATGCACTTGCGAGTTCTCGAGCATAAAACCAGAAATGCTATGCTCCCACAAGGTCGCCTGCTTGATGTATATTTTCCAAAACTACTGTTCAGGAGTGAAAATCAGGGATGACATCCTGTCGGGCCTTGAATACTACAAGGATCCAGGGGAAAGCTGGGAAACATTCGTAAACTCGGTTCTGGAGGAGTGGTTGATAGAGAAAAAAACAAAAAAATAAAAAAAGAAAAAAGAAAAAAATAAAAAGGTTTCCTTGGTTTCCTTCTCGGTTTCCTTGGTTTACTTTTTTGGTTTCCTTTTGGTTTCCTTGGGGTTAAATTTATAAGGAAGGAAACCAAAATAGATATATGCCCAGATTGAGCACGGAAACCATCAAGGAAATTAGGGATGCTCTTTCTCGGGGGGAGAAGTGGTCTGAAATCATGAAGAATTTTGGGATTTCAAAAAAAACCGTTTCCAGAATAGCGAAGCTCACGGATCAGGAGATCGAGGAGCTCGAGAAGAAGGAGCTGAAAAGCAAAACCGAAGAAAAGATCAGGGTAAGCAGGTATCCCGTACCATCTGGTCAGGTTGCGGTCAGGCGGGAGCTCGAGGATGAAATCGTGAAAAGGAGCACATCCGACATAGTTCAGGCCCTGGACATAGGGTATTGGTGCCTGAAAACCAGAATAAAGGACATAGCCGAGACCCTGGGGATGACCCCAAAAAAGCTGATCACCAGATCGGTAGGTTTTTACGTTTTCAGGAGAAAGGAATACCAGAAACTGGTTGAAAAATACGAGGGGTTAAAGGTTTTGGTAAAAAGGTTGCTTTTGTTACTCGCCCCTGAAATCCAGAGGAGGCTGAAAATACGGATGCTTCTCCTGGCCATGTCTGTATATCTCAGGCACGGGGTCAAGCCCCCAGAGGAGCTGGTAAATGCGTTCAAGGACGAGGTTATGGGTAACAAAAAGAAGGAGGAGGTGGTTGTGAATGGCTGAAAAGGCGAAGGACGAGGAAGTGCTGGAGATAGTGAGTAAGGCCCTGGACAAGAGCAAGCCAGAGGTGATTTCTGACCTGGTGAATCTGCTTTCGGACATGGACGGGAAGCAACAGGGAGGGATCTCGGAGCTGGCGGAGCTCCTGAAGGAGACCAAAGGGGACAAGGGAAGCGTGATCAAGGACGTGGTAGAGGCAATAGCTCTTGAAAGGCTGCTGAACAGGGACGGGGACGGCAACATAGTCAGGGATGTCTTGAGGTGGGCGATTCCGCTCAGGTATTTATCCCCCCTGATCTCTGGGCCGGAGCAGAAGGGCATGGACTTCAAGGACATGTTTTTGCTTATGAAGCTGGCCGACGGGGACAACAAGACCCTGGAGAGAATGCTTCAGTTCCAGCAGGAGCTGGAGAAAAGGAGGCTCGAGGAGCAGGGAAAGCAGCTCGAGGAGCTGAAGAACCTGCTCTGGGGAAAGCAGCTCGAGCAGACCAAAAAGGAGACTGAGCTGAAGATAGAGAGGATCGCCCAGGCCCTGGAGAGCCTGGAGCAGAGAATAGCCCAGAACACAACACCAGAGGAAAGGAAAGGGCTCGTGGATCAGATCAGGGAGCTGAGCGAGATCAGGAAGGAGCTGAAAGGCCTCCTTGAGGACGAGTTCGGAGGCGGGGTCGTGGACAAGTCAGGGAAACCTAACTACGCCAAGCTGATAGAGCGGGGACTGAAGACGGTCGAGGAGATAGGGAAAAGCCTGGCACAGAGAGCACCGCCACAGCAGCCCATCCAGCCCATGCCGATCCAAATCCAGCCGAGAATCGAGCAGGAACCCAAACCCGAACCCAGTGTCGAGCTGAAGGAAGAACCGAAGCCAGAACCGCAGGAAAAGCCAGAGGAGCAGAAATTCGAGTTCATAGCCGAGCCAGAGCCGACGCCGGACCAGAACCTCGACATAAAGCCAACCAAGCTGCCAGAGGAAAACATAGAGGTCAAAGAGGATAAAAAGGAAGAAGGACAATAAGATTTATGGATGAAAGGGAAATCAGAAGGGTTTTCAGCAGTAGATCGAGGGTTCTCTCGCTCATAACCCTGGGGATAAAGCAGATAAGGGCGGAGGAGCTGGAAAATGCTATAAAAAGCGGGTTCGACCCGTCGCTCCTGATCTTTAACCACCTGTCTGGCTACATGAACAACCCCATCCTGAAGCCGATTATAAGGGCCGGGTTGAGGAAGTGGTGGGGGGAGATAGAGTCGGTTCTGACCGACGCGAGGAAGGTTTACGGAATCCTGACAGAAAACAGGCCGGACCTGAAAAGGATCCTCGACACGGAAAGGGGGAGAAGGTGGCTGAACTGGGCGGTTTACCAGAGCTATTCGAACCTGTATAGGTACACCTGGTTGTAATGCCAAGGCACGAGGTTCACAGGATGGTGGCGAAGGCGGTTCTCGGAAAGGCATACCCAGAGGTGGATAGGTTTCTCGACTGGCCCTACAAGATTCTGGGGCCAAGGCACAGGGTTCTTTTCCACGATCTGAAAACCACTCCTGCCATGGTGACACTGCTGACGGGCGACGTCAGAAAGGGGATGGCCGCGGCGGTTCACATTCTCCTGGACAAGACCTTCAGCAAACGAACCAGATAAACCTATCCCAGGGGAGGCCGTACACTTTCAGCTCCTTTTCGGACATGCTTTTGTTCGGGTAGAGAACCCAGACACCCTTCCTTTTGAACTTCACGACAAGAAAAGCCAGTCCGCCCTGATCCATAAACCTCTCCATGAACTTCATCTCGCTTTCTGGCACCCTGATCCTGCTTCCAGATGAATACTTGCACTCGAACCCGAAGGTTTTACCGTCCTTGAGGGCGACCACATCTATTCCCCCGGATTTTGCAGACCTGATGACCACGAACCCGTGCTTTTTCAGCTCGTTCACAAGCCAGTTTTCAAATCTATATCCCTTCCTGTACCCCATATTTCTTACAGCGATAGATCACCATCTCGGCCCCGTCTGTCCTTATGGTGTCCTTGACCCCATATTGGCAGTATCTGCCGAAGTCGCAGTAATATTTTCCGTCCAGGGAGTACCCGAGAAAGATTATCCCGGCCTGGCACTTCCTTATTTTGTCTTCTGTGTGGTTATACTTTTTCATAGCTTTCCAGCAGGTTTCCGGCGAGGTTTTCCCTCCTCGGAACCCATGTCAGTTTTATGTTTTTCTCCTCTATAAGTTTTTTCGCCTTCAGGAACAGGGGGAGCAGGTGCTGGGTTTTTACCCTCCAGCCCCGTTTCAGGTGCCCGACCAGGAGCTGGCTGTCCGTCAGTATCTCGTCCCCCGGGTCGGCGAGCTTGAGGGCGTTTATCAGGGCCTCGTATTCCATCTGGTTGTTGGTTCTTTCCTCCGGGATCGAGCCCCGCCTGATCGTCCCGTCCTCGAACACGACTATCCACTTCGATTCCCTTCCGTTCCAGCCCGAGCCGTCTATCCAGATTTTCATGCCGGGATCTCAGCCGTGCACATTACATATCCCTTTCCCTTACAGATCGGGCACACACACCCGTTTTTCCGACCTTTACCCCCGCACCTTTTACAGGGAAGCTTGTGCAGCCTCACATCATCCATGTCGTGTTTCCCAGCCTTCTTCTCCCGCCGCAGACCGGGCACCTGTGCAGAAGGCCGTCTTTCCAGCTTCTCTGCACCCCAGAGCCTGGGGTACCCCGTATCTATCCCACTTGATTTTGGTTCTCGGTTTTGGCAGTATTTTAACGTCTATCCCGAACAGCCCCTGAACAGTCACGACTACATAATTGCCCGTCTCTTTCACATCAATTATTTTTCCTTGTTTCTCATTCATTTTCGATATCACCCGGGAACCATTTTAAAATTTTCTCCATGCACCACTGGAGAGTCCCTTCAACCACCTCCCGCCTTGTTCTGTACCTTTCCACGTTATTCGCAACTTCCACTATAACCTCTGGGTAGTAGCCCATTCTGCTTTTTTCATAGTTTTCCTTTATCTCCTGCAACAACCCCTCGCGGGCGGATTCTATGCGTTGCTTGATTTCCGTCAGCTTAGTTCTCAATATTTCGTTCAGGAAGGATAAATCCAGCTCCCCGACATATCCCCTAACCAATTCCTTTTCCACATCAATCTTAAGCGGTTTTGGTTTGTTCATCTTCCCATTCCTCCTCAAACACACCGGGAAACCATTTCTTTATTATTTCCTCAACATTTTCAACAGTAATTACTGCTGTTGATTTAGAATAATATGGAGAAACTTTTTTCTCAATCTCTGAAAGCAACCCCTGAACTGCGGATTTGAGGCGTTCCTCAAATAACTCTAAAATTTCTTCAATTGTATAATCTCGTTTGATTTGTTTCTTTTCATCATATTTTTGCTCTTTCCAGTATTTCTCAATCAATTCTTTCCTAATCACTTCCAAGTCAAGCGGTTTGCTCATTTTCCACCTCCTCAAACACATCTGGAAACCATTTTTTGATTTTTTCGATACACCACTCAAGAGTAGCTATTCTTCTTTTTAAAAATGCAATTTCTAATCCACTTGCTATTTTTATGCTTTTTTCCCAGTATTCTATCTCTTGTATAATTTCCTTAATTAATCCCCGAACTGCGGATTTGACATCGGGATAAGCATATAAAGGCACTCCTCTGTTTTTTACCCAGAATCGTTTTGATTCATTCAGCGGTTCATTCTTTTCTGGCATTTCTCTTTTCCTCCTTCCAACATGGATATCGCGGACAAGAGGGATAAGGACATTGTTTCATCTTTTTCATTTCTTCACATTGCTCTTTTGTCGGTGGTAAATCCCAACAGCCAGCATATTCATTCCAAATATATCCTTTCATTTCCCGCACCATATCAAGGACGGGCCCCAGTGGCCCAGTCCCCCGCAGGCGGGACACCTGTGGAGCATCCCGTCCTTTCCCCGCTGGACTCCGCTCCCGCCGCATGCGGGGCAGGGTCTCGGCCACGGTCTAAAGGTCATGTCTTATCACCTCCATTATATTACCACAGGCCACCTATGCTGTTCTTCACGAACCTGATTATCGCCCTCGTTTGTGATGCCGTGAAGACCAGCACCGTGTCCTCGTTCTCCTTATCCGGCTTGAAGAACCTGATCACCAGGTGGCCATGGCTGTTGTAGCTTACCTGAATCGCACTCTCCGGGTCTATCACGGTCTTCTTGACCTTGGACTTTCTCTCTATTATCTCCATTCTATCACCTCCCTTTCTCGCTCCCCTGGCCTCGGCCGTTTGGGGGCCTACCCGGCCTCGCCGACCGTGATCTCAGCTTCTGGCGTGTAGCTGTCCAAGTAAGTAAACAAGACATGCAGTAGCTTTATCGCAGCTATCGAGACGTCAGACAGCGAAACCTCCCGTATCCTGAGCGCACAGCTTCCATTCCTGAATTCGAACTTTATCTCCCCCATTTCCTGTACCTCCTCAGCGTCCTTATTACCTCGGCCTCCTCTCTCTTTGCCAGCTCCTCGAGAGCCAGCCTGAGCACCTCCTTCACCTGGGCTATGCTCAGGTTCACCTTTCCGCCCTCTTTCAGGGCTATCCTTCTCGCGAGGTCGTTCAGGTTCATGCTATCACCTCCTATTCCTTTTCTCCGAAGTCGAGCAGGATGGTTGCCTCACCCAGCTTCACTTCCAGCTTCCCGCTCACCTTCACTTTTGCCTTTTTCCTTTTCATACCAAACACCCTCCTTTATCCAGAGCTCGAACTGGTCCGCGAGCCTTTTCACCTGCCTGACCCTCTCCTCGTAGATCATTCCGTTCACTCCAGACAGAAGTATTGTCGCGTCCCTGAGGGCGGACATCCTGATCATCCTCTCCTCCCTGCCGTCCAGGTCAGCTTTCTCCTCCTGAACCTCCTCGGCGGATATTATGCGTGGATACTTCCCCTCGAGGATCTCTACTTTCAACTTTTTCCCGGGCTTCAGCAGCCCGAAAAGGGCCTTGTCCCAGACGTAAAAGACATCCCCGTTTGACTTCACGATCAGGTAGTCGTTCCCGGACTCGGTTCTCTTTTTGGTTATATCCGACACGGTTATCGTTCTCGTTCCCATGTTTTTCTCAGGCATATCCCAACCTCCTCATTTTTATGTATTCCGTGACCGCGAGGATGTGGGAGCAGACCAGGCCCTTGGTTCTGTTGTACTGGCAGGAGCACCTGAAGAAGCTGCCGTCCGAGGTGACCTCGTAGGTCGTTTTGTTGTATCCCGGGATGGGCCTGACTATCCAGGATTTGGGGCCGACCTGAACCACACAGCCGTTCTCTATGAAGGCCCGAACCTTGTTCCTGACAGATCCGACCATTCCCTTTCCAACCTCGTACCTGATTATTTCTTCCATACCAGCTTCACCCTCCTTGTCTCGAGCATGTTTATCTTGCCGTCCCTCGCGAGTATCTCGCACCACTTCAGGAAGGTCGCGTAGCTTATCCTGTCCGAGACGAGCTTCCAGACCGCATGTATGCTCTCCGGCTTTTCGAAGCTGCTCACGGCCTCGAGCACAATTTTTGATTTGTTCATGTTAATAATTGTAATAACTAATATTTAAAGTTTTCGGTTTTTTTATTTTTTTCTTTTTTTATTTTTTTATTTTTTTTTCCTTTTTTATTTTTTTTAAATAGGGGGGTATTTGATAAAAGTTTAATAACACTGTTATATTCATATTATGTAATTTTTTACGTGATA
>QMZZ01000002.1 GCA_003663445.1 Candidatus Aenigmatarchaeota archaeon
ATTTTAAAATTTATATTAATATTTGTCAATATATCAATATGAAAAAATCGTCGTTAAAAATATTCAAAGCATTATGCAATGAAACTAGATTAAAAATAGTTGAATTTCTCCTAACTGGAGAAAAGTGTGTTTGTGAAATCGTTCCATTTACGAAAAGAAAACAATCAACCGTTTCGATTCAGCTTGCAAAGCTCGAAAGTTTTGGGATTGTTGCGTCAAGAAGGAGAGGAAAAAGCGTTTATTATAGAATTAAAAACGAGAAAGTAAAGGAGATCCTAAAAATAGCAAAAGGTGATAAAAAATGATCCCTCTAATCCATATTTTGGTTTTATTAGTTACAGGATCTCTCGTCGGATTGGTTTCTGGTTTATTAGGTGTAGGCGGTTGTTTTATAATGGTCCCAGTTCAGTATTGGATTCTAACAGGAATAGGGATAGATCCGACTATCGCAATAAGAGTTGCCTTTGGAACTAATCTATTGGTCGTTTTTCCTACAGCTCTTAGCGGTTCTTTCAGGCATCATAAAAAAGAAGTGGTCCTCTGGAGACAAGCAACGATTCTCGGCTTAACGAGCATGGCATTTACATTTGCAGGAGCTTACTTAGCTAGTATTTTAAGTGGCGATGTCCTTAAAATCATTTTTGGGTCAGCAATTCTTCTGGGTGCATTAAGAATGGCGACCGCCCATCCTATAAGAGTAGAAGGAGAAGCTCATGCTAGTCCAACGACATATATTCTCTTGGGGGTTATTTTTGGATTTGTTACCGGATTGATAGGAATAGGTGGTGGGGTTTTGATGGTCCCGCTGATGGTAATATTTCTAAATTATCACATGCATGAAGCAGTCGGTACCTCAACAGCAGTTATGATATTCACAAGTTTGGGAGGGGCAATGGCTTACATACTTTACGGACTAAACGCTTCAGGCTTACCTCCATATTCTATTGGTTACGTTAATCTTTTGCAATGGATTTTACTAGCAGGTACGAGTATTCCAATGGCTCAGCTAGGTGTTCACCTGGCACATAAGATTCATCCAAAATCATTAAAATGGATTTTTATTATTGTTATGGTTTATATGGGTCTCAAAATGATCGGGATATTCTCTTGGTTACATCTTCCTATATAATTGATTTCTAGGTCTCAAAAAAGATTAAAAAACTTTCGATTCAAAAGTTAACATCATGTCTCTAGAAATTTACGGAATAGTTGAGAAAACAACATTCTATAGATTGGGTATCATCCCGGTAGAGGTCAAAAGAGACCATTCTGAATTAATTTCGAGAGCAAGTCAGCTAAAAGGAAAAAGAGTCGGATTAGAACTTATAGAAAATTTTGAAAATGTTGAAGTGCCAGAAATAACCATACCAGAAATTTATAAAAATTTACATGAAAATCTTAAAAGCAAAAACGAAATCGTGTTTCTAGATGACAGAGAGTTATACGAAAAATGTCAGGGATTGTTAAGGCGATACGATTCTGAAAGGAATGTAATAGAAAAGTTTAAACTGCATATAGAAATAGACTACATTAGCCTCTGCAAGCGCAATGAGGAAATCATAAGAAAGATCAATCAGAATGATTTGGATGCCGCATTTATCGGGGGCGCGCATGCTTACGATTTTCATAAAAAGCACAAGGATAAAGGCAGGGTTTTCCTTGAGGTGCCGTCTAATCTCGAAGAGGTTGCAGAGAAAATCGATCGTGCTTTTTTGACAGCAATAGACGATCAAATGCTTGACGATCTTTTGGATCTTCTCCCTTCTTTAGTTTATAGGATATATGATGTTGAGGAACTTCCAGAAAAACAAGAATTTGAGGAGGAAGTTTCGAAATTTCCAGCAATAGAAAGATTGTATAATCTCATTTCTAAAGGCAGGTTCGAGCCTGAGATTGAGAAAAAACCGGATTACATTGGAAGCTGGTCCTTATCAATATTAGATATACCATTAAGAGGATTTTTTGAAGTATATCTGGACGAGCAATTGATAAAGGATTGTGTTGGTGATGCCAGGTTTGATGGAAAGATAGACGAAAAAAATGCACGCTTTTCCAAAAAATATTTTAAATCCTTTTCCCTTTTTGGCGGGCCTATCAAAGAAGAAATCTATTATGAATCATTATCTCCGATAAAGATCGGTTCTTTAAGAGGGATAGCCGGAATATACCATACTAAAGGAAGAATAAAGGGTCGTCCTTTCATCCTTTTCAGATATTCGGAAGAAGGTGTTCAAAAATTGTTAAATCTATCTTCAGAAGATGTTTGCAAGTCGATTTTTTAGCAAATTCTGTTAACCCTTCACCACACCCAGAGGAACGAGCTTTGCAACCGTTTTACTAAGTCCGGCTGCTTCACAAACCCTAACAACCTCATGGATATCTTTATAAACTCCCGGAGCCTCTTCCGCAAGAACCCCCCAGGAAGCTGACCTGACCGAGATCCCTCTTCCAGCCAGCTCCTGCTTTACTTTTTCCCCTCTGTATTTCTTAAGAGCTGCATGCCTTGAAAGGACCCTTCCGGCACCGTGACAGACCGAGGAGAAGGATTCCTCTTCGGCCCTTTCGGTTCCGACCAAAACATAGGACGCAGAGCCCATATCCCCTGGAACAAGAACGGGCTGGCCCACTGCCTGATAATCTTTCGGGATATCAGGATTTCCCGGACCAAAGCATCTCGTCCCTCCCTTTCTGTGGACGAAAACCTCCTTTACCTCCCCGTTTATCTTGTGCTTCTCGAGCTTTCCGATGTTGTGCGCAACGTCATAAACTATTTCGAGCCCGATGTCCTCTTCTGGCATTTTCAGCACAGAAATGATAGCCTGTCTTACCCAGTGGGTTATCATCTGCCTGTTCGCCCATGCAAAGTTAGCACCGCAGCACATAGCCTTGAAATAGTCCTCGCATTCCTGTGTCCCTGCAGGGGCAAAAACAAGCTCTCTGTCAGGAAGCGTTTTCAGCAGATCCCTGAATCGACTTTCAAGCAGGTTCAGGTAATCCGTACAGATCTGATGACCCAAACCTCTGGAACCTGTGTGGATCATAACACATATCTGCCCTACTTCCTGGATCCCGAAGACCTTGGCTATCTCCGGCTGATAGATCTCGGTAACCTGCTGAACTTCAAGGAAATGGTTCCCCGCTCCCAAAGAACCGAGCTGGGGCATCCCTCTTTTAACTGCTTTTTCAGAAACCTTTGAAGCATCCGCCTGTCTCATGCACCCCCTTTCCTCTAGATGCTCCAGATCCTTTTCATATCCGTATCCGTTTTCGACAGCCCATCTTGCTCCCATCTCGAGAACATCCCGGGTCTGCCCTGCGGTCAGCTTTACCTTCCCACCTCTTCCGACCCCTGAAGGGACATTCCTGAAGATCTGTTCCACCAATTGCTGAATTTTCGGCTTTACGTCTTCCACCCTTAGGTTCGTCCTTAAAAGCCTAACTCCGCAGTTTATATCGAACCCGATCCCGCCTGGAGAGAGACCGCCTTCCTTTGCATCCAAAGCAGCCACACCACCTATCGGAAAACCGTATCCGAAATGCATATCGGGCAAAGCAATAGAATGTTTGTAAATGCCCGGGAGGCAGGCAACATTGGCTATCTGCTGTACAGCCCCTTCCTCTACTTGCTGAAGGAGCTTTTCCGAAAGAAACAGCCAAGCAGGTACCTTCATCTTCCCTTCTTTAGGAAGCTCCCAGACACACTCCCTTATCTGCCTGAGCTTCTCTTTCATACTGTTTTAAATATTTGTTTGGAGGTATAAAAGTCAATCACTGACCGAATGCTTTGCACCGCAGGCCTCGCAAACTATAAACTCGTAACCTCTTTCCTTCAAAAGCCGTGTATCGGGCTTTCCACATTCCCTGCAAAGCACGTATTTCTTAACATAGGCCTCTATCTTCCGATTTACCGTTTCTTGAGAGAAGTTGCCGAGGAGTATCAACCTCTGACCCGCAAGTTCGCCCTTGGTTGCAAGCTCTTTAAGCATGAACTTCTGGAAGTGCTCTTTAGGCCTTCTCAGCTTATCGGCTATTTCCAAAAAGTTTAGCAGGATCGTTTTCGCTCCGGCATACTGGATCTGCGCCTTTGGTATCTCGAACCTTTCTTTTGCCTCGACTTTTTTAGGAACCTTTTCCAGGACCTCCTTCAGAAGCTTTTCGTATTCCATATAAAAACTGGTCCGGAGGGATTAAAAGCTTACTCCACCTTTATCCCCCTGAACTTCTCAACAGGCAGTATCTCTATTTCTGCCTGAACATCGGGAAAATACTTTTTAAGCCATTCTTCTAGCTCCTTTTTGAATCCCTTGTCATGAACCTCAAGCTCAGAAATCCTTATCCTGACCTTTTTCTTCCCAAGTTCCCTGACCCTCGCACCGATGAGTTCAAGAAGGCTTCTTTCGTGCATATGCAAGCTCGAACCTCTGGCTCGGGACAAGAGCCGAAACAGGACAGGCATCCACACAGAGATAGCAGAAGAGGCATTTATTTTTATCTATCTCTATCCTGTTTCCGGCAAGATGGCACGCACCGGTCGGACAGGTTCTCACGCACTTCAAGCATTTTATGCATTTCTTTTCGTCCCACTTTATCTCGCCCCTCAGTTTTTCAGGTGGCTTTTCCGGTCTGAAAGGATACTTGCTCGTCACAGCCCGACTCAAAAGGCTTTTCAGGACAGCCACCAGCATATTCCCACCTCAATGACCGCTAAAGGGAAGGTGAAGATCCAGAAAAACCTCATCAGCCGCTCGATCTTCCATCTAGGGGTTAGGATATCGATCAAAACCATAAGAAGGAAGAAGCAGAAGATGGAGAAAAGATGAAGCCAAAGGTTCGGAATGCCGATGAAAAGAATGTAGAAAAGGCTGGAAAGGCAGAATGTCTCTAGCCATTCTGAAAGATGTATCAGAGCCAAAGCAGGACCTGAAAATTCGGTGAAGGGACCTTCGACTATTTCCTGGATCGCGTTCGGAAGGTCGAAGGGAGATCTTCTGAGTTTTGCCAGAGAGGAAAGGAAAAAGACGAGGCAGGCAGGGTGAAGGATCAGGGAAAAGCCGAAACCCCGATCGAGAAAGAAATCAGAATAAAGGATAGCAGGGGAAAGGATCGCAAGGACAAGAGGAGCCTCGTAAGAAACTAACTGCAAAAGTTCCCTTCTGGCGCCAAAGTAACCATAGGGTGAAAAGGAAAGAACACCGGAAAGGAAGGATGAGATGCTGGCCAGAGCAAGGAGGAAGAAGATGGAAATCAAGTCGATATTACCTGGCCAGGGACCGAAAGGAAGCCGAGAAATGAGCAGGGTGATCGGGACCAGGTAGAGCAAGGGGAGGAAGCTTAAAAGCGGACTTGCCCGAATGTTCCTGAGGTTCTGTTTTCCGAAAAGCTTTATAAGGTCATAGATCGGCTGAAGCAGGGGCGGGCCTATCCTGAACTGGCTTCTCGCTCTGAGCTTCCTTTCTAGCCAGTTGAAGAATATCGAGACCGGAAGTGCAAAAGCCAACCCTATCATAACCTTTCCAAAGCCGTCTTGATTCCGTGAATGATTGCTTGAGGTCTGGGTGGACAGCCAGGTATATAGATATCAACAGGGATTATCCTATCGACAGGGCCTGCTCTGTTGTAGGAAGATCTGAACGCCCCACCACTCAGGGCACAGGAACCGATCGCTATCACTATCTTTTTTTCAGCTAGCTGGGAATATATCCTTTTCAACCTCTTTTCAGCCTGTTTGGTCACGCAACCCGTTACCAGCAGAATATCAGCATGTCTCGGACTTCCCTTAAGGACGCAACCAAGCCTCTCGAGATCGAAACCAGGGGCTATGGATGCTATAAGCTCTATATCGCACCCATTGCACCCGCCTGAATTGAAATGGTAAAGCCAGGGCGATCTCGATATCATAGCAAACCTATGAAGGAAAGACCTATAATGATATTTATCAGGGAGAACATAAGAATGGAAAGCAGGGTGGTATAATGGGCTTTTCTGATACGCTTTAGCTGGGAAAACCTTTCATAAACTTTGAGCAGGGCAAGGACGAGGAAAAAGCTCGAAAGCGGGAAGAGGACGAGACCAAGGATACTTCCTGTTTGATAGGCAGCAGATATTATCGCGAACTTTCCGACAAAACCGCCCGTGATCGGGAGGCCTGACACAGAGAAACCACCGACGAGCAAACCGAAAAGAGCCCAAGAATAGTGACGGGGGAGGACACCGTGCTCCTCGGTTATAAGTCCCGCAAAGGAGAAAAGAAGCGATTTTGCAAAGGTCTGGGTAAGAACCAGGATGAACGCACCGAAAATCGCCATACTGCTGTTAAGACCCAATGCATAAATCACAAAACCGGTCTCGGCTATACAGAAATAGGAAAATGTTTTTCTGAGATTGAGCCTGGGATCGATCGCTATCAAGGAGGCAAAAAGGGCTGTTATCATCCCGAAAAATCTCAGAACTTCAGGGAAGAGGATGAGTGGCAAGAGCTTATAGATGCTGAGAAGCGTTATGGCCCCTGCCCCTCCAGAGAGCAGGCATGCAACAGGGATCGGCGATTTTGAATAGGCATCCGGAACCCAGAGATGGAAGGGGAAAACACCGGCCTTGATAAAAAGACCGAGCAGAAGGAAGAAGGAAACGATCCCGAAATCAGAGGGCAGGGGGAGGATCTCATAAGTTCCGAGATAGGATGAATAGAGGAATATTCCTCCTAAAAGGAAGATCGAGGCGAGGATGTTCAGGAAAACATACTTGTAAGCAGCTTTGACAGCCTCCCTGATGGAAAAGATGAGATACCCTGCTGAAAAAAGCGTCAAGTCAAGAAAGATGAAGATCGTAAGCAGGTCCGATGCGAAAACAGATCCGAAGAGGCTGGAAAGGAGGAGGCAGAGAAAGCTGTCATAGAGCGCAGAGCTCACATAACCATGGCCTATATTGTAGAACATTATGAGAAAATTCGAAAACATGATCGCGAACGCAAAAACGAAGAGGTCTAGCCTAAAGCTAAAGTGAAAGACGGCAAAGGAGAGCTCGAATCCACCAACCTGCTGGAGGACGAGATAGAGGCTGAAGAGAAGACCGAGATGCAGGCATGTCTGAAGAACATAAAAATACGTCTTCCCTCTTTTCAGCAAGATAAAAAAGGGTATGAAAATCAGTGGAAAGAAGATGCTGAGCAGGGAAAGGATTACCAGATGCTCCATAGGCTGAGGTTCCTATACTTTCTGTAAAGCTCAAGGGTGAGATAGGCAAGGAGGAGGAGAGGGAGGAATGTCGCAAGCTCGAGAAAAATTTCGGCCATCAGACCAGAAACTGGTGGAGTGGCTATCCGAAGGATGCAGTAAAGAAGGGAAGCTTGCGAAAAGGCAAGACCGAAAAAGGCCTTTAAAAGGTTTGCCGAAAGCAAGATGCAAAAAAGCGAATAAATCAGGACATCGAAAGGCGGTTTAAGGATCCAGATGACGGGCAAAAGGATAAGGATGACCGGGACCCACCTCCTTTTTACATCCCTTTTTTCTGTTCTCTTCACGAGCCACCAAGAGATTGCAGGAAGAAACCCTGCCGAGAACACAAGGACCACAAGCCCGAGGATAGGATCTTTCTGAAAAGCGATCCAGGAAAGGAGAAGATTGAAAATCAGCAGGTAGATCACAGAATGCTTGAAGTGCCTGTCCATGAATGCCAGGGCTATCAGCAAAAGAAAGATCAGAACCTGCATATCCTCTCCCCTCTTTCATTATAAACAGCTATCCTGTCCATACAGGAAAAACACGGATCTATACTCAGGATCACCACAGGTATGTCAGCCGTTCTTTCCCCCAGAAGCATGTACGGGACAGCTGAAAAGTTCGCAAAGGTCGGCGGCCTCACCCTGACCCTTGCTATCCTGCCTTCCTTGATGGAAACGAAATGCAGGTTCTCGCCTCTCGGTGCCTCGACCCTTCCCACAGTTTCACCGTCCCTGAATTCCAGCCCTGTTTTAAGCTTTCCCTCAGGCATTCCTTCAAGACATTCCAGAACGAGCCGGCAGGATTCCCTTACCTCAAAAATCCTCACCCTGACCCTGGCAAGACAATCCCCGTCCTTTTCCGTATAAATCTCTGGCCTCAGTTCCCTGTATGCATTATAGGGCATGATCCGTCTTATATCGAATTTTATACCAGACGCCCTTGCCACCGGACCAACGAGAGAAAGCCTTTTGGCATCCTTCCTTTCCAGGACACCCACTCCCTCGAGCCGACTTTTTACGAGCCTGGAAGAAAATTCCTTTTCGAGCTCGTCTGAATACCTCATAATCCTTTCTGCAACCCCCCTTATCTTGCCTTCATTTTTTATATCCCATCTCACGCCCCCCAGGGTATTCAGACCTTTAGTCACCCTGTTTCCGAACGCCTCCTCAAAAATCCTCATCACCCCCTCCCTTTCCTTCCAGATATGCATGAATAAGGTCTCGAAACCCATGGCATCGGCATAAAGACCGAGCCAGAGGAGATGGGACTGGATCCTTTCAAGTTCTGCGGTCAAGGTCCTCATCCAATCTGCCCTTTCTGGAAGCTTCACCCCAGCGATTCTTTCGACAGCATTGCAGAAGCAGGTTGTATGAGCAAAATTGCATATCCCACATATCCTCTCCACAATAGGCACAACTCCCTGACCAGTCCTTCCCTCAAGAATCTTTTCAATCCCTCGATGATTATAACCGACCCTGAAATCAACCTCAACGACCCTTCCGTCCTCGACCCTTATTTTGAAATACTCAGGTTCGCTCAGAACAGGGTGATAGGGACCTATGGGCAGGAGGCACTCCATATTTTATAAAAGAATCAGGAAGAATAAAAGCGCTAGCAAAAGAATGATCTGAAGCCACTTCCTCCCAAGTTTATACTCTAAAAGGGAAAGGGTTTCAGGTATCCTGTTTAAACAGGAAAACCAGCCGTAAAACCTGTCCAGGTCTAGCTGAACGGTTCTCATCCCTATTTCCGGCATCCTTATTGACAATTCTTCCCCACCTGTAAAGGGTCCTGTGGGATCTACCTTACTTCTGAAGATCAAGAGAAGGCCGAAAAGGGAAAGAAGGACGAGAAGAAGCGAAAGATCGGAATGAAGCGCAAGGACAGGATGAACGATGGGCTTGACGAAAAATGTATAACCCAGGGTAGTTACTCCGAAAAGCAAGCAGAGGATGACGAAGGGAGAAAGGGAAAACGTATAGGTTTTCTCAAGCCCCTCTGCTCTCTCTTCCTGAAAAAGAACCGATACCATCCTGCCGTAATATGCTATGGTTAGGATACTGGAAAATACCAGCAGGATCAGACCCAGAGGTTGAACATGAAGCCATTCGGTATAGATCGCCCATTTGCTCAGGAACCCGTTTGAGGGAGGAAGGGAGCATGCGGCCAGAATCAGGAAGAGAAGGCCGTATTTCATCTTTCCGAGATGTCTTGCAGAGCCCCTGAGATGCTGAAGGTGGAGCTTTCGGCTCTTATGGATTATTATGCCGATGAAGAGGAAAAGTCCTGCCTTGAAATATGCATGATTAAGCAGGTGGAAGAACCCGGCTGCTTCAGCATCCGCAGTCATGAGGCAAAGGGTTGCGAATATTATCGCCAGGTTTGCCTGCGTCGAATAGGCAAGGATTCGCTTGATGTTCGTCTCACCCAGCGCGTTCAGACATGCACAGAGCAGGGTGAAAAAGGAAAGAATAACGATGATAAAGGGGAAAAGCCAGAAAAACCCGATGATCGGAAGGAAGCGGAAGAGAACGTAAAGCCCTGCGTTCACCATGGTTGCCGAGTGCAAGAGGGCTGAAACAGGACTCGGTGCCTTCATCGCATCAGGAAGCCAGGAAAATGGAAAGATGGAGGATTTTGCCAGTGCTCCCAGCATCAGGAAAAGGGCTGGCCAGAAAAGGGACCAGAAAGGTAGAGCTGAACGAAGGATTTGGGTTATGACCATCGTTCCGGACTCGATCGCAAGAAAGATGAGGGCTATCAGGACGAATATCTCCCCAACCTGCGTCAAAATAAAGCATTTTTTCCCTGCTCTAACAGCTTCAGGATCACGGTAATCGAAGGATATCAGAAGGAAGGAACACACGCTTATGAGCTTCCACAGGATGAAGAAAAATATTATGTTATTCGAAATCACGAATCCGTACATCGAAGCTATAAAGATGAAGATGATCGAGAAAAATCTGTTCTGGTTCGTCTCGATATATTTCAATGAATACAGAAGGATCCAAGGAGAGATAGAAAAAAGGAGGAAGATGTAAAGACGGGAAAGGGGATCGAAAATGAAATATTCCGAGGAAAAATCGAGCGAGAGAAGCGGGAAAAGAACAGAAAGCATGAAGATGCAGGAAAGACCGACAACGATTTTCAGCCACCTCCCGCTCAGAAAAGCCGAAAGGATGGAGAAAAGAATCAGGGTGAGGAAAATTTCGAGCAGCATATTAAATTTTCTTTCAGAAGATTAATAATGGAAGCTGTGGTGGCATTAGGAAATCCTGACAAGGGAGATGACGGGATAGGATTTTATGTTCTGAAAAAGCTGAGGGAAAGGAAAAGCAAAAAGCTGCTTCTGGATGCCGAGGTCCCTGAAAATGTCCTCCATAAGCTAAGGGGGAAGAAGATAGAAAGACTGTATATTCTTGATGCCGGAGATTTTTCAGGAAAGCCTGGAGAGATCAGAATAACCAGAGACCCTCCTGATGCTTTCTCTGTTTCCACTCATTCCACCAATCTGAAAACGTACGTGAACTATCTAAAAAATTCTTTGGGAATACGGCAGATAATTCTGATCCTTGTCCAAGTAAAGACCAGAGACGCGATTTCACCAGAAGTTAGAAAGGCTGGCAATATCCTAGCCAGAATCCTTTCTTAAAGGATATCTTCCCTCTGGCCAGTTTTCCGGAAGGAAGAGCCTCTTAAGCCTTATACCTTCAAACTTTATTCCGAAAAGCTCCCATGCCTCCCTTTCATACAGTTCTGCTGAAGGGAAGATCTGGGAAATCGTTCGAACCTTTTCCTGTTTCCCGACCTTTACTACCAAGTCCTTTGGCTTGCCTTTCAAAAGAAAATGATAAACTATCTCGAAGCTATCACCCAAATCGATAACAGAAAGACATGAGAAATGAGCTCCTGCCTCTCTGAGCTTTTCGATTCTTTTCAGTATATCCATATTGAAAATTACTTAACCTTTATATATCAGAAATCTAAATAAATCTATACCGCTTAAGGGGGCAAAAGCTTAATTCAGTTGGGGGCTGAATTAAGCATCCAAGGGGGCAAACTAATTTTGATAGATAAAAGTATTTGGAAAGCAGATTAAAAAGCATTTCGACACCCCAAAATATAGTTTGGGGTTAAGAAAAGGAGGAGGAATGAGTTCGCTAATCCAAGACGTGTTCGAGGGATTTGAAGCAAAACAAGCAAGGATACTGGTGCTGGGCACAGGTGGTGCAGGAAACAACTGTATAACCCGTCTCACCCAGCTAGGAATAAAGGGCGCCATGACAATAGCAGTGAACACCGATGCAAAGCACCTTGCAATATCCAAAGCCGATCAGAAACTGCTGATCGGAAGGGAATTGACAAAGGGTATGGGAGCAGGAGGATTCCCTGAAATAGGCAGGAAAGCGGCAGAGGAATCGGCCATGGAGATAAGAAAGCTGCTTCAGGGATGCGACATCCTTTTCCTTGTGGCCGGTCTCGGTGGTGGGACAGGGACGGGTTCGGCTCCTGTGATAGCAAAGATAGCCAAGGAAAACGGTGCGATAGTGATAGGCTGTGTGACAATGCCATTCAAGCTTGAAGGTGCAAGGATAATGAAGGCAGAGGACGGACTGACTCATCTCAGGCAGGTATGCGACACTGTGATAGTGATAGAGAACGACAAACTGCTCCAGATAGCCGGAAACCTGCCCCTCCAGCAAGCCTTCGGCGTTGCGGACAATCTGATAGCAACCGTGATAAAGGGGGTCACCGAGACAATCTCAGAGCCATCCTTGGTCAACCTCGACTATGCAGATGTCAGGACGATAATGCACTCAGGAGGCGTTGCGGCTGTGGGATTCGGAGAATCTGACACCAAAAACAGGGCTGAGGAGGCGATAATAAAAGCAATGACAAATCCGCTGCTCGAGGTGGACTATGGCGGAGGAACAGGGGCTCTGATCCATATAACAGGCGGATCTGACCTGAAGCTCGACGAGGTCAACCTCATCGGCGAGTACGTCTCGAGGCAGCTCGATCCGGGAGCGATGGTAATCTGGGGCGCAAGGATAGATCCAGAGTTCCAGGGAAAGATAAGGGTAATAACGATCGTCACCGGCGTCAAATCTCCATACATCCTCGGTCCGACCCAGAAAATCGAAAGGGATTACAGCAAAGAGCTCGGGATAGAAGTTTTGCTTTAAATCCCTCCCATCCTTTTTATTTTTCCTTTTTATTAAAAAATTATGAAAAAGCTTCCCGATCCTCAAGCATTCCAGCTTTTGAAAAAGGCCGGAATACCCCTTCCCAAGCAGCTTTTCACCCTTAATCTCAGGGAAGCTGAAAATTTTGCCGAAAAAATTGGCTATCCTTGCATTATAAAGCTATCTTCCCCTCAGCTCGTTCATAAAACAGAGGGAGGATGGGTTAAGCAGGTAGCGAGCCAAGAAGAGCTAAAAAAGGAGTTCAGACGGATGCTCAAAGCCAGATTCAGGCAGAAAGCGATCCTCGTTCAGGAAAGACTTAAAGGGATAGAACTTTTAGCCGGTCTCAAACGCGATGAGCAATTCGGGCCTGTTTTGGTTTTCGGTCTGGGTGGGGTCTGGGTAGAGGTCTTGAAAGACATTTCTATGCGCCTGATCCCTGTCACCAGAAAGGATATTCAGGAGATGATTTCAGAAACCAAGTGCTTCAGGCTCCTTAAGGGCTTCAGAGGATTTAAAGCTGATTTGAAAAAGCTCGAGGATTGCTTGCTAAAACTTTCCAGCCTTGCCAAAAAGGAAAAAATCCTGGAGCTCGACATCAACCCGCTTTTCGCTAACCAAAAAGGTGTTTGGGCGGCTGATGTAAGGATTATTTATAAAGGATAAAATCCAAAAAAGCTTATGCCAAGACCTGCCCAGAGATCGAGCAAGCTCAGGAAATTGAGGATCAAAACACCCGGAGGTCGGGTAAAGGTAAGGTTCGAAAAAAGAAGACCAGGAAAGCCGAAATGCGCTAAATGCAAAAAACCGCTTTCAGGTGTCCCGAGGATGAGAAAGCTTGACAGGGTTCCAAAATCACAGAGAAGACCGGAAAGACCCTATGCAAACCTCTGCCCGACATGTGCAAGACAGCAGATAAAGGAAAAGATATATAAACTGGCTGGTTAATGAATAGATATGTTGGAACCAGGAAGGGTTTGCGTTAAAACAGCCGGAAGGGAAGCAGGCAGGTATTGTGTAGTCCTTAAAAAGCTCGATGAAAACTTTGTTCTCGTAACAGGTCCTAAATCGCTCACCAAGGTCAAAAGAAGGAAGTGCAATATTGAGCATCTTGAACCCCTGGAATACAAGCTTGAGATAAAGGCCGGAGCCGAGGATGAGGAGGTCCTGAAGGCATATGAAAAAGCAGGTCTGATCGAAAAGCTCAAGCTCCAGCCACCAAAAGCTGAAGAGAAGCCGAAGAAGGCTGAGAAGAAAGCAAAAGAAAAGAAGCCGGAAAAACCGGAAAAAGAGAAACCGAAAGAAAAGCCTGAGAAAAAAACAAAGAAACCCGAAAAAGCAGAAAAGAAAAAGACGAAAAAGTAATGGAAAAAATAAATGTGTGTGGTCTTCCTTTTGATTTAACCTGCAAAAACTGCAAATTGTTTCAAAATAAAGAATGTTCTGGTTGCAGGTCCAATACGTATTGTCAACTTCCAAAATGCGCTAAAGAAAAAGGTGTGAATAATTGTTTTGAATGTACAGAATTTCCATGTAAATTGCTCTATGAAAAAGGACCGATAGTAAAAGAATTATTGGATTTCTTTAAAGAAAATCTCAAAAAATCATAATCTTATTTCCCTTTCCAGCCATTCTATATATACTGTGTTTCCCTGGTTTATGCAAATTGGCATCAAAGTTGTAGTGCTTTCGGCTCTAGGATAACCGTTTTCTTTTTATTAAGCCTTCATAATTAAACTTTGAATAAAATTTAAAATGAGCCGAAAAATCCTGGTGAAAATTTCAGGCTCGCTGATAAAGGATAGATACGTTCTGGATGAGATAAAAGAGCTGTCCAGGCTTTACGATATCACGATAGTCCACGGTGCCGGAGATCAGATAAATTCTGTGTTTTCCGAGCTGGGCCTGAGCCCGAAATTCATCAAAGGAAGAAGGTACACACCCTGCGAAGCGATGGAAAGGATCGGGAAATTGGCTGAGGAGATAAACGAAGAAGTTAGAAGGGAGCTGAGTATTTACAAAAATCTGAAAGGTATTCCTGTACCGATAAAGGCAGAAAGGATTTTCAGGTGTTCAGGCAAGCCAGTCAGGCCTCTTTATCCTGAAAAGGAATATCTGAACTCAGTCGTCGGCTTTCTGGGTCAGGGAGAAAACGGAATCCTGAACGTGAATGCAGATGATGTTGCAGGATGTCTGCAAGAAAATTTCGGGTATGACGAATTCCTGATTTTTACAAATAGGGAAAATACCTACGGGAAAGATGTCAAAAGAGAGATTCTGGAAAAATTCAAAAATGTGAAAATTTTGAGCTTCTGAAAAGTTTATAAAGGCCTTGAAAGAAATAACTATTATCATGCCTCTAAAAGCCCTTTTCGGCTTTTTCTGGTGATTTTCTTAGCATAGGTTCTCGGGTTTTCGAGATGAAAACGAAAAACCCTCCTGGTTATAATCCTGTGATCACTCCAGACGAATTGCCATACTATCTGAAGACCCCTGCCGGAAAAGAGTACTTGGAGCAGATAAGCAGGATGACAGGACTCGGGATCCGGGAAGCAGAAAAGCTCGTCTATACGCTTTTCGGAAAGAACTCAAAGCCTTCTCGAGACCAAAACCGTTTCTAAGTCCTTAACGCCCTCTATTCGCTTTATCTCCTCTTCCAACCTGTCTATCTCTCCTTCAGCGTCAGGTACTATTTTGGTGAACTTTATCGCTTTCAAACCGAAAGCTATCGGCTCTTCCTCAAGCCTCTCGGGCTCGAGCTTTTCCAGACCAGCCTTAACCTTATCAAAATCTTCAGGCGATTCAGGCATTATCCGGAATACAACTATTACCTCACCCATTCAAGGACCTCTAAAACCGCATGAAGGACAAACGTATTCGTTAACTATTTTCTTGCACTTCTCACACCTAAGTATTTTTACCTTTCCGCATTGGGGACACGGGAATTCTACCCAACCTCCTTCCGCCTCGACCTTCTTGCCGCACGAAATGCATTCCATACTTTTTATTCTCCCCAACCTATTTAAATCATTCCCAGATGAATTCTATTCTCGGCCTCCTCCTCTGTTCAAGCTTCCACAGGACCATGAAAATCGCTCCAGTCAAAATGCCACCGAGATGACCCCAATTTGCTATCCCTGGCTCAAGCCCGAAAGCTCCGAAAAAGAATTCCAGGCAGGCGAAAACGGCAACAGCCAGGATCGCCGGAAGCGGGATACCCGGAAACATGAAAACAATCGATCTCGGAAAGAGGATGCCGTATGCCGTCAGTATCCCGAAAACGGCTCCCGAAGCCCCGATCATCAAGGTATCTGAAATGCCTGTGAGAGCAAGGTGAAGCAGGGCTGAACCTATTCCGGAAAGGAAAAAGAGCAAAAGATAGCTTCTGGATCCCAAAACCCTTTCGACCATCGGGCCAAAAATAAGCAGGACGAACATGTTTATGAAAATATGAAAGCCACCGCCATGAACGAACATATAAGTTATAATCTGCCACCACGCCCCCTGGATAAAGCTGAGGGGGACCAAACCCAGCAGGAAAGTGAACCAGTCACCCAGGATAAGCTGGAGGATAAAGACGAGGAAGCAAATACCTATCAGCATCAGGGTCACTATCATAAATTTCTATTCCTTTTTAAAATAAAAATGGATGCATGGCTTGAAGTAGCAATTCTGAAATGTCCGAACTGCGGAAACCTTCTTGCAGAGCCGGTATGGTTTCTCGAGCTCGAGCAGGACATAACCTGTTCGGTCTGCCGAAAGACCTGGCAGGCTTCAAGAAACCTGCTTGATAAAGTGATGCTCAGGTTCGAGATTGAGGGAAAGAAGGTGAAATCCGTTAGCTTTTCAAGAACTGCTTGAGACGCTTCCTCTTGAACCAGATGACCAGGATTACCAGCAAGATAACTGGGATCCAGATCCACTCATTACCTCCTTTTGGCTGAAGATCGAGCTTGAAGGATTTGCTGTCCTCTTTTCTTTCAAGCATCGGGCCCGTGAAGCTGAACCGCAATTCCGCATCCCCGTGCAGAACTAATGGGAAGGAAAACGTCGTCTTTTTGTTCGGTTTCAGCTCTGAAATGTAATCGTTTCCGACAAGCTTTCCGTCAACCCAGAGCTCTGCTTCCAGTGCTGATGCAGAAGCAGAACCCTTGTTTGCGATTTCTATTTCCAGCCTCTCCCTGTTCCAGTCAGGCTCGATCGAAATTATCTCTAGATCCGCCTCTCCTGAAACCGGGATTCCTAAGGAGATATTTTTGCTTCTTTCGACTCCCTCTTCATCCTTGAAAACGAGCTGAAGGATGGCTGTATAGGTCTTTCTTTCAGCTTCCTCATCCACAGAGAGATCCAACACAGCTTGCTTGCTCTTTCCTGCAGGGATCTCTCCGAGCCAAACAGCCCCAGAGGTCAGGAGAGGGATGAGCTCTGGAAGAGGGGAAAAGAAGAGTTGAACATCCCTTGCATCACCTGTCCCGATATTACTAAGGTTGAGCTTTAGGGTCGCAACACCTCCTGGAGAAGCCCCTGTGATGTTGGCATCATGAAGAACAAGTTCGGGTTCTCCCACTACCCTGATCTGCAGATACTCGACCCTATAGATCTCTCCGGTTCCGCGATAGATCCTGAATTCCAGATCATAATCCCCTGAAAGGGTATCGGGCTCTACGTAAAGCTTAAAGGATTCCTGAACAGAGTCCCCGACCTTTATAGTTTCAAAGTTCTTTATCCTGTCCTCTCCCGGAAGAAGCGTGAAAGGAGGTTTTGGCACTATCTCCAGGTTTATGTCCTCTGCCGCACCCCATCCGATATTCTGGAGAGTTACGGTAACCTCAACTTTTTCCCCTGGTTCAACAGGCCAGGGCATCTGCTTACTGAGCTGGAGCTGAAGATCATAAGAATAAGTCTGTGCGAAAACAGCTGGTACCGTCAGCAGCAAGAGGAGGATCAATCTTTTCATTTTATCAACCTATCCAGCCTTATAATCCTTCTGTCCTTTTTTATTATTTCTTTAATTATTTTCCCATCTTTTAAATAAATCACACGGTTAGAATACCGGGTTATCTCAGGATCGTGCGTCACGACCACAAAAGTATATCCCTTTTCCAGGTTCAACCACTTCATGAGCTCAAGAACCTGTTTCCCTGATTTCGAATCAAGATTTCCAGTCGGCTCGTCAGCAAGGATAATCTCCGGCTCGTTGGCTAAAGCCCTTGCTATCGCCACCCTTTGCTGCTCCCCACCTGAAAGCAGACCTGCAGGATGATTCAGCCTCTTGCCAAGACCTACAAACTCCAAAAGTTCCCTTGCCCTCTTTTCAGCCGATTTCTTGCTTTTTCCTGCTACCCTTAAAGCCAGAGAAACGTTTTCCAAAGCAGTAAAAGTCGGGATGAGGTTGTACTGCTGGAAGACAAAGCCGAGCTTTTCTCTTCTCACCCTTGCCAGTCCATCTTCTGAAAGCCTTTCAGTCTCCTTCCCATCGATTATCACCTTTCCCTTACTTGGCCTCAATAAGCAACCGAGGATATCGAGAAAGGTAGTCTTTCCAGACCCTGATGGACCAACTATCGCTATAAAATCCCCTTTATGGACTTTAAGGTCTATCCCCTTGACAGCCCTTACCTCATTAGGCTGACCCGGATTATAAATCTTTTCCACTCCTTTAACCTCCAGGATCACCTTACTCATACCTTAAAGCCACCACCGGATCGAGTTTTGCAGCTTTCCATGCAGGATAAAACCCGCCGACCAGACCTAAAAGAAAGGCAAAGATCAGGGAGCCTATTGCAAGAGCAGGTGTTATTACAGGAGCAACCGCGAAAGCCGAAAAAAGGATGAGAATCCCGACAGCCACAGACCCGAAGAACAGACCAAGAATCCCGCCTATCAAAGCCAGCAAGCTTGCTTCAAGCAAGAACTGCCTTAAAATCATCCGATTGGTTGCACCGATTGCCTTCAGAACACCTATCTCCTTTCTTCTCTCCATAACGGTCATTATCATCGTGTTCATCACACCCAGACCGCCGACAACAGCAGCTATCCCGCCTATCCCGAAAGTGAAGAATCTTATATTCGTCAATAGCCTTGAAACCTGCCTCGCGATCTCCTTTTCTGTCATCGCCTCGAAATTTTCGAAGAGGTCCTTAATATCTTCAGCCAACGCTTCCGCCCCTCCCACATCTTCAGGAATCACAAAGACCACTGGATAGCTCTCGGCCTTCATAGCATCCTTAAGCTCTTCGATCGGAGCTATTATCCCCCTGTCTATATCGTTATCCCCTGTTTTCTCGATAATTCCGACAACGGTGAAATACTCACCGGCTATCTCTATCTCGTCACCGACTTCTAAATTTTCCTCATCTGCAACATCCTTTCCGATAATTACAGAATCCGTATCTCCTTCCTCAAGCTCCCTCCCTTCCTCCATCCCGACCTCCTTACCTTTGAAGTAATCTATTTTTTCCGGAGATATTCCGATCACGGTTGTTGCCTCGATAAGGTTCGATCCCCTCCTTCTTATCGAAAACAGCATTGGTATCACTTCCTTCACCCCAGGTATCTCCCTAATCTCTTCCACATTTTCGTCAGTAATCTCAGAACCTGAGAATCCGGTTATCACCGAAGAGCCCTTTTGGAAAACGATTATTTTTCCTGCAGCCGTTTCCATCGATTTCTGAACAGTCGCTTCAATCCCACCCGCTATCGCTCCCAGTGCAACTATAGCAGCGATCCCGATCAGGATTCCAAGGATCGTCAGGAAAGATCTGGTTTTGACCCTTGTTATGTTCTTCAAGGCGACATCCAGCATAAATAGGAATTGTTTTTCAATATAGTAAAACCTTTATTCAGACCCACTCAATCCCCTCCTTTTCCTGCTTTATCCCCTCTGCTATCAGCTTTAGTTCCTCAAGCCCTATATCCTTTCCGCCCAAGCCCGATATCCATCCGGATACCGCTATATCCGATCCAGCCAGGCAAGATCTGACCTCATGCCATACAGGCCCGCCTGAACCGAAAGAGCATGCCTTTTCAAGCACACCCACCGCCTTCAATCCCTCTACCTTTTTCCTGAGATCTTCCTTCGGAAACGGCCTGAATGCCTTCAGCCTGATGAGACCTATCTTCAGCTCATCCAGAAATGCCTTTACCGTCCCAGAAACAGAGCCCAAGGTTATCAGCCCGTATTCGGCTTCTTCCAATCCGGCCGTCTCGAGCATGCCGTTTCCGTATATCCTTCCGAATTCCGAGTAAAAAGCCCGATTCACCTCCTTTATAATATGTTTTGCCTCTTCCATTGCCCTCTCCTGCTGAAGCTTGAACTGCTGATAGTATTCCGGAGTCGCCAAACACCCCAGAGTGAGCGGTCTGGCAGGATTGAGGCAGATATCGGGTTTGTATTCAGGCAGGAAGCCCTTTAAGTCCTTTAAAAGCTCGACAGGCTCATAAGTATGCGAAAGTATGTATCCGTCCATGCAAACCATTACAGGAAGCCTGACTGATTCGGCTATCCTGTATGCCTGAAGATGTGTATCGAAGATCTCCTGTCCAGACTCGCAGTAAAGCTGGATCCATCCAGAGTCCCTAAAAGCCAGGGAATCCGCCTGATCGTTCCAGATGCTGAGAGGAGCTGAAAGAGAACGATTGACAACAGTCATCACTATCGGAAGCTTCATTCCAGAAGCTATCCAGAGCAATTCTGACATGAGAGCCAGACCCTGAGAAGATGTAGCAGTATAGCTCCTCACCCCGGTTGCCTGAGCTCCTATGCACGCAGCCATTGCCGAATGTTCTGATTCCACACGAATGAACTCCGAGGAAAGCTCTCCGTCAGCAACCCATTTTGCGAGCTGCTCAACGATTCCTGTCTGCGGGGTTATCGGATAGGCAGCTATCACTCCCGGCTTTATAAGCTTTACCGCTTCAGCAGCTGCCTGCGAGCCCGAGACGACCTTCCTCATCTCAACCTGATCCCTCCTTCCCCTATCGCAAATCTTCTTACCGGCTTTCCGAGTTTTTCAGCCAGCTTGAGTTCCTCCTCAACAAGCCTGTCTGGTTGACCGAAAAGCCATACTTCGTCACAAGCCTCCATGACCTTCTCGAGCAGATCGTGCCTTCTGCAGTTATGCTCTAAAGCCGCGTTTGCCGGAATCATCCCCTGCTCAACCGACCAACAGCAAGCTTTTTGCTTCAAGCCCCTTTCGGCTATTGCTATCCAGATCACCCGCATGCTTCCTTCACCCATTTTTCGAACCTTTCTTCTGCCCTAACATCAAGGATCAAGAGGGCTGGAAGCTCGTAAGGATGGTTTTCCTTCAAC
>QMZZ01000003.1 GCA_003663445.1 Candidatus Aenigmatarchaeota archaeon
GTATAAAGCTTTACCCCCGGCTCTTTCCAGGCAAGGGGAGGAAGCCCGGCTTTCAGACAGACCTGGATCAGGAATTCGTTCTCGTCCATTCCGTGTTCAACCGCGACCTGGGGCAAGAGCAAGCCGGACCTGCCCCGGGCCTGGATTATCAGGCCATCCCTTCCTATCTTGATGAGCTTCGGATATTCCTCTGGATCGGCTTCAACTGGCTTGGGTTGGGTGAGGACCGAGAGCTCGAAAACGATTTCCTTAAGCTCCTCAGCCTTTACTGGCTCGAACCTCGGGTCCTGCCCTGCCTGGATAGCAGAACTTATTATCGCCTTATCCAGCCTGAAAACAGGATAGGGTATTCCTATACAGCCTCTAAGTTCGAGCTCTGGCCAGAGCCAAAGGGTCACAAAGACACCCTTTTTCTCCTTAAGAAATTCAGGAAGACTTTTTAGCTCGAGCTCCTTTCCCGTTTCCAGCCAGGTGGAAAGAGCCTTTCTCGCAAGCCCGAGAGCGAATCCTGCCTGATACTCATCCATTTTTATACCCCTTACAAAATTATGTAATGCTCATTAAAAAACGTCTGGAAAGATTTCTGGAAATTCAGGGAAAGAGGATGCTTTTCTATCATCAGGATGCTGACGGGGTATGTTCAGCTGCCCTTATGCTGAAATTCTATCCTTTTAGGGCAGAGGCACGGGAGGGCCCCGGACTTTCTGACATCATCCCAGGCCTGCTTAAGGAAAAGCCAGATTTGCTCTGCTTTCTCGACCTTCCGATAGATCAGGAATGGAAGGATTTCAGAAAGCTAGATTCCGCTCTCCAGGCAATCCTGGTTATAGATCATCACATACCTGAAAGGGATCTCAATTCCGAAAGAACCCTTTATATAAACCCGATGCTCAAAAGCCAAACCTATCAGGCAGCAAGCTATCTGGTTTTCAAGCTTCTGAAGGAGCTCGGGAAGCCTGTGGAACCCTATTCATGGATAGCATGCATCGGAATAATCGGGGATCATGCGGTAGAGGGTTGCCGGGAGCTGATAGAATACTGCAGGAAGTTTTGGCCCTTTGAGGATGTGTGGAAATCCGGACTTGCCAGGGCCTCGGAGCTCATCTCTGCGGCGATAACCCTGAAGGGTCAAAGGGGTGCAAAGTTTTGCCTTGACCTGCTCCTGAGGTCAGAAGACCTTTCAGAGTTCCTTTTCGATCCAGGGCTTCAGGAATGGAAGGAAAGGCTTGACAGGGAGCTTGAGAAGCTGGAAAGGGATTTCCAGCTGAAGAGGGAGGAAATAGGCAACCTGCTTCTTTACGAGATAAAATCCGATCTTAATATAACGTCCCTTTTCGCGTCCAGAATGGCTGTGAAAAATCCTGAAAGGATAATCCTGATAAGGCAGAGATCGGACTCGAGATGGAAGCTTTCGATCAGGGCACCTCCAGGGATAGATCTTTCAGCCCTAGTCAAGTCCTGCGTGAAAGGTATCGGGAAGGGAGGCGGTCACCGTCAGGCAGCCGGTGCGACCATCTCTGATTGGGAGGTTTTCAGGAAAAGGTTCATTCAGGCTCTAAAAGGGTCCAGTCCTTAGCCAGCTCGAGCCTGGCTTTCCAGTATACCTGTCCTGTTCTCAAATCGATTATCTGAAGGGTATGGTTTCCTGGTTTCAAACCGTATTCTACTGGGTTTATGATAAGGCTTGTCACGTTAAAAGCTGTACCGTTTCCGATGACCTCTGCTTTTAATGGCCAGTTCGTGCCGTCTATCTTCAGGTAGCAGGTTATCGGAACGATCCTGTTCACCTCTATCCTCAGCTCTCTGGGCTGATAGATGAAATAGCCTGAAAAGGAAGAGTAGATGAAGGCAAGCCCTCCTAAGAGCAGGATCGCGAGGACGAGATATTTCTTCATAAAATTAACGAAGAATTTAAAAATTTAAGTTTTTTCTTATCAAGATGAGGGTTCAGATCGAAAGCGAGAAGGACCTGGAAAAGCTTGATAGTCTGATTGGAAAGCGTGTTCATGCTGTTTATTCAGGGGGTGAGGCTTTAGGTGAGCTCGTAAAGGCGGAAGGCGGCTATAAATTGAAGCTGGGTGCACCCTTTCCTGATATCAAGGTCGAGCCCGGGTTTTTGATCCTTGAAGAATCCTCTGCCCTTCCTGAGTTAAAATTAGGGGAAGAGATAGAGATCGTGTATCGGGGTGTCAGAAGGCAGATGAAGAGAAGGCTGGTTTATGAAGGAACGGTCGATGGAAAGCTTTGCGGTCTTGATGAAAAGGGTGTCAGGGTTTATATCTCCCCTGAAGACGTACTCGAATTCAGGAAACTAAAGCCTTAGCACGGCGAAAAGGTGATCCTTTTCCCATGGGTCGAGCTTGATCCTGTCTTCAAGCTTCAGAAGCCTTTTAAGCTTTTCGATTTCCTCTTGATATATTCTCTCGGGCTCCTTGGTAACGTCTATTGATCTGGCTTTTATTGCTATCATCAGCCAGCCTCCTGCTTTCAGGAAAACCTCGGCATTCCTCAGGGCTATTTCTGCCTGGTCAGGGGTCGCAACATCCTGATAGATGATATCGACCTTTTCGATCCAATCGTATTCCTCAGGAACCCTGGCATTGGCAAGCAGGGGCATGATGTTTCCTCGGGCTTCAGCCAGGGGTAAAAGTTCTCTAAAGGGTCTTTCAGATATCTCTATTCCATAAATAAATCCGGAATCCCCCAGGATGTCAGAGAAAAACGAAGCCGTCTGGCCGTTGGCTATACCTAAATAAAGCATTATCATCCCGGGTTTTAGGGGCCAGGTCTTGAGGCCGTTCCGAATCGCTGCAGCCGCCTTTGAGCGACCGGGATCCCAAACCCTGTATTCACGGTTTCCGATTTTGACGAGCTTTTCAGAGAAAAACCTTTTCCCTGGCGTCAGATTCAGGGTAAGAAGTTCTTCTCCTCTTTTCCAAACCCCTGGAAATATTTCCTCCATCTTTAACTTTTATTCCAGGATTTTTATCGTATCGATAATACCGTCTCCGTCCCGGTCGGCCCCTGTCACGACCTTTGCTATCACTTCAGGCCTTGCCTTATTTCCTTTCAGGATCTCAGCAGCGTTCTGAATGCAAGCCAGAACAGCCGTTCTGAGCCCTATCGACCTTCTCCCCGCGAGCAGCATCAACCAAGCCTTTGGATTGAAAGGGTTCTTTATTTTGAGCACGATAGCATCCAGGTCTCCGTGATAGGTCTTTCCGGTAAGTCTCGAAACGATCCTCCAATCCTTTTCAGGCTCGAAATAGATGGGTAGATGCGGATTGAGCTTATCGGCTATAATATTTACCTTGGGCCCCCCGAGCAGGATGAGATTTCTCTGGAGGTCTTCTTGGGTTACCTGTGTGTCCAGCTTATAGTTGACCTTCTCAAGCTTGAGAAGCATGCCGCCGAGGAAGAGGGCAAAATCAGTAACATGAACTCCGTGCCTTGCCGAAGCTTCGAACCTTCCGTGGGGATAGGGGTCCCCTAGCACGAGCAGGCAGTTCAGCTTGCCACCAACGATAAAGGGCTCGAAAAGCCTTTCTGCATGAAGGTCTGCTGTGGGTTCGAAAGCTATCGGTCTTCCGAGTTCGGCGATCTTGGAAGCCAGAACAGGATAGGCTATCGTATATATCCTGGCGGTGAAGTTCGCTCTTTTCTCCCTTCCTATCTCCTTAATGACACCAGCCTCTATGAGCTTTCTGAAGTGATAGTAAACTTTCTGTTCATGAATCCCGAGTCTTCTCGCTATATCCATGGCACAACCCGGCTCTTTGGCAAGCTCCTTCAGGATCCTTCTGGAAACCTCAGAAGCTACCACAGGAATATCCTTCGGCTTAAGCAAAATAGCCTCGTACGCCATCTTTCCGTCTATAAATTTAGGCATGGGCAAATTGGATTATTAAAAGGGTATTTATAAAAGTTTCCCCTGAAATTCCCACCTAATTCCCACTTACTACCCTCACCGGCTTTTTAGGAATCCCTTTTAAAGCCCCCGGGTTATTCTTAATAAGCAAAAGGAGGGAGGAGTGGGAAAAAAGCCCCTGAAATGGCAATAAGAAGTTGCGAGATCTGCCGGGAACCCATCCTGGATTTCTTTACCCGATCCCACCCCCATCTCTGCCAGGTCTGCTGGTCAAAGCTGGCTTTAGAATGCATGAAAGCCAGGGGCATTTCTTTCCACACTCTGCCTCCCTCCATCAAATACGAGCCCCCGATGAGCAACGGGACAGAAAAGACAGAATTCGGGATCTGCGATGAATGCGGGGAGCTTTCCGACAGCTTGAAACGGGTGAACGGAAAGTGGGTTTGTGAATCCTGCCGGGATTAGGCTTGTCCTCTTCCCCTCTGAAGCTCGTAAAGCTTCTTTACCCTTTCTAACGTATCTGCCTCCTCTGGATCTTTATCCGGCCTTAACCTTACGAATCTCGGAAACCTGAGGGCGAATCCGGAGGAATATTCAGGGCTTTTCTGGATCTCCTCATAGGCGACCTCGATGACGATTTTGGGTTTTATGAAGACTCTTCCGTCCTTTCCCCTTTCGATATAGGGCTTTAGCATCTCTGTCATGTCAGCAAAGGTCACATCTTCGGGAGACGTTTTCTTCTCCTTTATCCCTGTTCCCAGCATGCCACATTCGAGAAACCTGCCTGTATCAGGGTCCCGGCATCCGAGGATGAAGCTTCCGAGCCATCCAGCTCTTTTACCGGTCCCCCAGGTTGCACCGATTATCACCAGATCCAGATTCTCAAGGGTCGGCTTGACCTTCAGCCATCCTCCGGCAACCCTCCTTCCCGGAACATACTTTGCATCCAGATTCTTGACTATAAGTCCCTCATGCCCGGCATCCAAAGCCTTTTTATAAAATGCCTCAGCCTTTTTCAGCTCCGGTTCTTCCAGGGACTCTGCCAGCTGAAACTTTCCAGGGATCACCTTTACAACCTGCTTCAACAACTTCCTTCTTTCAGAAAGCTTGAGATTGAAGAGGCACTTGCCTTCCAGGTAAACGATATCGAAAAGGTTGGTTTGGATCGGTATCTCCTTCATCATCCTTTCGATCTCATATTTTCGCTTTATTCGGGTGGAAAGCATCTGGAAAGGATAAGGCCTTCCTGTTTTCGGGTTTATCCCTATCGTTTCAGAGTCCAGGATAGCTTCTTTTGCCTTTATGCATTTTTTTGCAAGCTCTACAAGGTCCGGAAAAGCAGAAGTTACGTCCTCGAGCCTTCTCGTATAGATCCATATCTTGTCTCCTTTTTTGTGGATAAGGGTTCTTGCCCCGTCATATTTGAACTCAAGGACGGGTCTTTTGAAGGCTTTCAATGCGTCTTCAAGACTCGGTGCCTTCTCTGCCAGAAGGACCTGGAAGGGTATCCCTGGCTGAAGCTTCAGCTTCTTCAGCCCTCTCTCACCCTCTTCCTTGGCTATCCTGGCTATCTCCGAATAATCAGGCCTTACAGACCATGCTGCCTCGACCTCCTCTGCCGGAATGCCGAAAGCAGAAGCTATAGCATCTCTTACAATTCCCTCTGCCACACCAACCCTCAGC
Organism: Candidatus Aenigmatarchaeota archaeon; assembly: GCA_003663445.1. Taxonomy (GTDB): domain Archaea; phylum Aenigmatarchaeota; class Aenigmatarchaeia; order QMZP01; family QMZP01; genus QMZZ01. The sequence continues at coordinate 5,552 of QMZZ01000003.1, forward strand.
TCTTCCAGAACCGTCCTGACGATATATCTAGCCTCCTTGGGTTCTGCCCTCGCCAGCAGTTCTGCGATAAGGGCGAGCTTTCTGTCCTGAGACCCTGGTCCTGTTTGCTTGGCTATCTCCTGAAGGTTCCTGAAAACATCCTCCAGCTGGAGCTTTTTTCTCAAAAGCGTTACTTGCTTCCTTTTTCTTGCGAACTCCTCTGCTACCAGACCTAGATCTCCCAGCTCGGTGAACTTCTGGTTGATCTCGGTCTCTTTAGGGCCGTAAGCCCTGGCCAAAGCTTTGATCATGAGCTGATTGGCGACCCCGAGCTTGAACTCTGACCAAGCCGGGAAGACCCTTCCGCAGAGAAGCAGGACCAACATTGAGAGCTCGCGGGCTTCTGTTTTTTTCAGGATCTCTGCTATAATATGCGTTTTCTCGAGCTTTGCCGGGGTCTTTTCAAGCTTCTCATAGACCTCAGCAAGCTCAGAGTAATCCATATATTTTTCTTGAAATCCGGATAAAAAAGATGTAAAACTTTAAATTCTTTACTCAAGGATAGTAAAGATTTATAAATTTTTCCCCTAATTCTGGTTATAAGGTATTTAAATAACTAAGGAGTAAAAAATAATAAAAGGTTGAGAAAATGGTCGCATCAACAGAAGTCCTGGACGCACTGAAGTCCATCGGGCTGAACCTGTATGAGAGGAAGATCTTCGTAGCCCTTTTAGCAAAGGGTGTGGCCACTGCAGCAGAGCTTTCCGAGATAGCTAATGTTCCGAGATCAAGATCTTATGATGTTCTCGAATCCCTGGCTGAAAAGGGTTTTGTTCTCGTCCAACCCTCAAAACCTTTAAAGTATGTGGCTTTGAAGCCTTCCGAAGCCATAGAAAGGGTCAAGGAAAAGCTAAAAAGAGATCACGAAACAATGCTCGAAAGGATCGACAGGCTGAAGAACTCCAAGATAATGCAGGAGCTTGAAAGCATCTATAAACAGGGCCTTTCCTTTATCCAGCCAACCGAGATTTCCGGTACGCTGAAAGGCAGGCATATCATCAACCGGCAGGTCCAGAGCCTTTTCAAATCAGCTAAAAAGGAGATAACCGTTCTGACGACCCCCAAGGGTCTGAAGGACTTGCATGAGAATCACTATAGGATCCTGAAGAAGCTGGTAAAGAAGGGCATAAAGCTTAAGATCCTGGCTCCTGAAACCGATCCAGAGCTTCTGAAGAGCTTTTCCCAGATAGCTGATGTGAAAAAGATCAAAAAGCCGGCAGGAAGGATCTATGTGGTTGATAATCAGCATGTCATCCTTTCCCTGACTGACGATTCTGTTCACGAATCTCAGGATGTCGCTTTTTGGGCTAATTCACCCCATGCTGCCAAGGACATAATCCAGCCCTATATCGAGTATCTCAAGAAATAGAAAGCTTCTCGATTTTTTCCAATCTTTCCCATTCCTGAGATATCCTGTTTCTGATTTCCTCTACTTGCTCTGGCTTCAGGTGCTTGAACCTGCCTTGGCTTCCCAAATATTCTTCAAGCCCCTTAAAACTTGGGCGATGGGTTATCCTCAGGACCTGATTTTCTATCTCGTAAAGAGGCCAGATCCCGCAATCCACGGCAAGCCTTGCAATCCTGACTGTTTGGCTCGGATCGAACCTCCAACCAGTCGGGCAGGGGATGAGAATGTGAAGGAAGGATGGCTGAAGCTCCAGGGCTTTCCTGAACTTTTCGACCAGGTCAGAAGGATATCCAGGAGAGGCCGTGGCAGCGTAAGGTATCCTGTGTGCAGCTACTATATCGACCAAGGGCTTCTTTTCCCTCAGTTTTCCAGGCTCAACCCTTCCTGCCGGAGAGGTTGTCGTCTCGGCATATTTCGGCGTTCCGCCTGATCTCTGAATCCCCGTATTCATATAAGCCTCGTTATCCAGGCATATCTGCGTTACTTTATGCCCCCTTTCCAACATCCCTGAAAGGGCCTGAAAGCCGATATCAAAAGTCCCGCCATCTCCGGCTATCGCCAGGACCTTCCAGGGCTTCCCCAGCTTCCTGACAGCAGCTTCTATACCAGAAGCCACGGCCGAGGTGCACTCAAAAGCGACATGGATCGCAGGACATTCCCAAGCAGACCTCGGATATGCGGTAGTGCAGACCTCTAAACAGCCAGTAGCCATCGAGACTATAACATCCTTGGGGCATACCTTTTTCAGAAGGGACATCACCACCCCTATCCCACATCCTGCACAAAGGGTATGACCAGGAGCAAGCATAATAAAGCTTCCCTAAAACCCTTTTTAAACCTGACGTATCGAAATTCGTCAAATGTCTACTCAATTTGCTGGCAGAATTACTTTTTCCTTCTCTTCCTTTTCTCTTCAGCTTCGAGCTCCTTTAGGGTCTTCAATTCGTCTATCTCGAGCCAAACAACAAAAAGCCCGAGCAGGATCAGGAAGATTGGGATGATCCCTGTTAGGACGATCAGAAAGTTGTCGAGCCATGCTATCCGGGTTATATGGCTGTAAAGGGAGTCTAGGAAAAGGCCCAGACCGATCACCACAAGGATGATGCCTCCCAGAATTTTTACAGCAGGATGCATATAAAATTTTTGTTTTGATTATTTAAATTTGATTCGAAAGAAATATTAAAACCTACCAGTAACATTAGTTTATGCAATCCGCTTACAGGTTCATCCGGGAGCTCTGGAAAAGACCCAAAGAGGCTTTGGGCAAGCTCTGGTCTCAAAGGCTCAGGGAATGGAGAAAGCAGCCGGTCGTTTTCAGGATAGAAAAGCCGACAAGGCTTGATCGGGCAAGAAGTTTGGGGTATAAAGCCAAACCCGGTTTTGTGGTTGTTAGGGTGAGGGTGAAGAAAGGGCTGAGGAAAAGGCCAAAACCGGCAGGAGGAAGAAAACCGAGGGCAGCTGGAAGGTTTTTCTCTCTTGCCAAATCAAAGCAGGTAAGGGCAGAGGAAAAAGCTGCAAGGAAGTATCCAAACCTTGAAGTCCTGAATTCTTACTGGGTGGGGGATGACGGAAGTTATACCTGGTATGAAGTCATTCTGGTCGATAAACACCATCCCCAAATCAGGGCTGACCCAAAGATAAACTGGATATGCAGGCCTGCTCACACAAGAAGGGTTTTCCGAGGACTGACATCGGCAGGAAAGAAATCCAGGGGACTGAGGAGCAAAGGAAAGGGCGCCGAAAAGGTAAGGCCATCCAAAAGAAAGCACGGAAAATAAAATATTTATAAACTTTCCTGACCATTAGATAAATATGGCTGTTGTGCTCGCGCAGTTCGCCTTCGAGCAGATTATTTACAATATGGAGCAGATGGGATTTTTCCGCTTCCTTTTCCCATTCCTCTTGACCCTCGGGATCATTTACGGCCTGCTGGAATGGGCTCTTGGTGGTGAAAAAGGAAGGTTTCCGAAAAGCGTCAATGCCCTGATATCCCTGATAATCTCTTTCTTCGTGATGCTCTGGGCTTCTGCCAACCCAGGAATTGTCAGCTTCTTGATGAACATTTCTGGTTACTGGTTCATTGCCGGTTCAGGTATCCTTTTCATCCTCATCCTGCTCGCTCTCGTCGGAGTGAAAACCGAGGAATATTTCCTTCAGAGTCAATGGGGTAAATGGGCATTCATCCTAGTCATTGTAGCTATTGGTGCTGCCATATTCTTCGGTGCAGGTGGGTCCAGCTTGGTAAGGATGCCTGCAGCTGCTTACAGCTCCCAGCTCTGGACGATAGTTTTCTTCGTGGTGATTTTGGCTTTAGTCCTCTTCATTCTCGGGTCAGAAAAGGGTGGTGGCGGTGGTGGCGGACAGAAAGAGAAACCGTAAATAAACATCGGCTTTGGATAAAGAATTTTAATTTAAATTTTAAGGTCGATCAAATTCTTGGATAGGATTTTATTCTGCAGGTGCTTCCCCTTTCTTTTTCTTCTTTAGCTCCTTTATCGTATCGGACAGGGCCCTAAGGGTCTGGAGCATGGGTGTCATGGAATCCCTCATGACCTTTTCGAGGGATTCTATCCTTTCGGAAAAGTCGGAAAGGGAAGCGCGGTAGTTCTCGAGACCGAGTTTTATTTCCTCTATGTCCGATTTCTTGATCCCGATGACGTCCTTGACAGCCGTTTCAAGGGCTTCCAGCCTGTTCTTCAGGTCCTTTACAAGTCCCTTCAACTCTTCCTTTTCCCTTTCAAAAGCTTCCCATCTCTCATCTATTATGGCCTCTGCTATCTCCTCTATCTCTGCTCTCCTCTCCAAAGGCTCCTTCGGCTTCAGGGGCGGGACCCTGAGTTCTTCACCCTTTGGGAGCTCCTCTTCTGCCCTTTTCGGTCTTTCAGGCAGCTGTGGTGGTTTCCATTCCTCTGCTCCCGGAAGAGGTACTTCAGGAGTGACTTCTGGTGGTATACCGGGTGGTTTTACCGGTTTTTCAGGAGGTGCTCCAGGTAACGGGGCTTCTGGCAGAGGGGCTTCCGGCGGTTTCACTTCAGGCATCGCCGGTTTTTCTCCTAGAAGCTCCTCCTTGCTCGGGAGGGAAGGAGCGACAGCCTTCCTGACGGTCTCCTTCAATGCCTCGTCAACCTCTCTTGGAGAATATCCCTCGTCCTTCAAGGTCTTGATGATCTGGGCTTCTGAAAAACCCTGTGCAGAAAGCTCTTTCACCCTTTCGAGAGCCGAAACCTTGGGTGCTTTTTTCTTAAAAAGAGAGAGCTTCATAATTTTATTTTGTTTCCACCTTTTTATAAATCACCTCATCCTCTCTTCTATCATCCTTTCTACTTCTTCTCTTGTCACGAATTTTGATTTAAGCGGGTTATAGATCTCGATAAGCTCCTCGAGTTCCTTTATCTTTGCAGTGGTTGCCACCCTTTTTAGCTGCTCGATGATTTCTTTTATGGTGGTTTCGAGCCTCGAAATCCTGTCATCAAGCTCGGAAAGCCTTTCCTCGAGCTTCTTAAAAGAATCTCCTGCCGTTTTTTTGTGCTCGAAAATATCGGATTCCAGGGTATTGAGTTTGCTCGTGATCGTGTCGGCATTTTCTTCCAGAACCCTCAGCCGTTTCATGTTGCTGTTCGTCCTTTCGACGAGCTCGTTCAGAATGTCTCTTACGGTCAGCTTCTTCCCCTTTTCTGCCATAATATTTATTTCTCCCCGCTAATTAATAATCAGTATGGTTTGTACCTGCCCTTATGAATACGATGAAGATAAAGCAAGGGTGAGGATAAACTGCCTCGGTTCCATCTACGGTTCTTCTATCGAAGATTTTCCGGAGTGCATGGGCAGGGTTATAGATATCCTATTGGAAGTAAAAAAGGTCAACTCAGTTGTCCTTGCGAGACAGAGAGAGTACGAGTACGATGTCAGGCAAGTAAGGATGCTTCAGGAGATTGCAGGGGTTTTCGAGTATGCGGTTGCTGAGCGGTTCCTGTCTTACAAGCTCGAAAGCCGAGTTTATCCAGAATGGTCTTCGGTTCTTCAAACGATCCTGCTCGACCTGCTAAGGACGGATCCTATAGGGGCTTATGTCGAGCTTCTGAGAGAGATAAGGAATGTAAAGTACAAGGCGAAAAAGGCTGAAAAGGCAGAGGCACTCAAACTCGAATCTTATATAGCTGATGTGCTTGAGCCCTTAAAGCAGAGGCTCGAGGAAACCCAGCTTATAAAGGCTGTCAAGGATAGGCTGACAGGGTATCATCTAGGAGACAGGACCCTCTACCGTGACCTCTTCAAGCCATCCACACGCCCGAATTTTATGTTCACCCGCTATATGGTCACACCACCAGAGGGAGCCGTATCGGTTGATCGCTACATGGTCGGAGATACCAAAGTCGAGATATTCAAATTGCCCCACACAACCCAGCACCTCTACTTCGTCCTTCCGCCAGAATTCAGGCTCACAGAGGACAAATATGCTATCCTTGATGCCGCAAGGCAGACGATGGCATCCTACAGGCCGGTTACGGCAGAGCTTTTGAAATCGGAAAGGGTCAGGGAGGTTTTCTATAATATAAGCCGGGATGTCGTGAGGGAAACCGCGGAGAAAATGGGAACCCGGCTTTCTGCTCACGAGATAAAGATGCTTGCAAGCATTCTCACGAGATACACAGCCGGATACGGCATCCTTGAAGTGCTCTTGGCTGATGAAAAGATCCAGGACATCTATATAAACTCTCCGGTCGAGAAAACGCCCATCCTGATAAATCATGCCGACTGGCATGAGTGCACGACCAACATAATTCCGACAAGAGAGGATGCAGAGGCATGGGCCACACGCCTCAGGATCCAGTCAGGAAGGCCCCTGGACGAGGCAAACCCTGTTCTGGATACCGATGTCACGATTCCGGGAATAGGGGCTGCCAGGTTTGCCGTTATCACCCGCACGCTTTCTCCAGAAGGTCTTGCCTTTGCCATTCGCCGCCACAGGTTCAAACCATGGACCCTCCCCCTCTTCATCCGAAACCGCATGCTGAATTCTTTGGCAGCGGGTCTGCTTTCCTTCTTGATAGACGGGGCTGTAACGCTTCTGATAGCAGGAGGAAGAGGTGCTGGAAAAACATCCCTTCTGGCCTCATTAATGCTGGAGATCCTGCCGCAGATAAGGATCGTGACGATCGAGGACACGCTCGAACTTCCTGTCAAACAGCTAATAGATCTGGGATATAATATAGAGTCGATGAAATCCCGTTCCGTCATCACGAAAGTCGAAACCGAGATGCCGGCTGATGAGGCATTGAGGACTTCCCTCAGGTTAGGGGATTCCTGCCTGATAGTAGGTGAGATAAGGTCCTTAGAGGCAAAGGCTCTCTGGGAAGCGATGAGGATCGGAGCTCTTTCGAATGTGGTAGCTGGGACGATTCACGGAGAGTCGGCTTACGGCGTCTATGACAGGGTCGTTAACGATCTTCAGGTCCCGCCAACCTCCTTTAAGGCAACTGATATAATCGTTATCTGTAAAGTCCTGAGGTCTGCAGACGGCCTTCACAGGTTCAGAAGGGTGACGGAAATCGTTGAGGTAAGAAAGCACTGGGAAAAGGATCCGGTCAGGGAAGGAGGTTTTGTTAACCTGATGGAATACAGAAGCCGGGATGATGAGCTGAAACCCACAGAAACGCTTCTTAACGGTGAATCCGAGGTTCTCAACAGGATAGCATCCATGGTAAGGGAATGGGCAGGAAACTGGTCAGCTGTCTGGGAAAACATAAACCTCAGGGCAAAGATAAAACAGAAGCAGGTCGAGTTTGCAGAAAAGCTCAAAAGACCAGAACTTCTGGAAGCGAGATGGACCCTCAAGTGCAACTCCAGGTATCACTTGCTGGCTGAAAGGATAAGACAGGAACTCGGTTATGCCGATGCGAAAAGGATTTATGAAGAGTGGCTAAAATGGTTTAAGGAGGAGGTCAAGCATGCCGGAGGATAGCAAGGAAAAGCCTAAAAGATGGATGTGTACCGTTTGCGGTTATATAGCCGAAGGCGAGCTGCCGGTCAAATGCCCTGTTTGCGGGGCTGGGAGGGAGAACTTCATCGAGGTAAAATGACCGAAAGAGTCCTGGAAAGGCCTGGAAAAAGGGTGATTCTGCTGGGAAACGAGGCAGTTGTAAGAGGGGCCCTGGAATCAGGGATCGGCTTTGCCTCAGCCTATCCCGGAACCCCATCTTCGGAAATCGCGGATACCTTTTCAAAAATAGCCAAAAAGGTAGGGATCTATTTCGAATACAGCACGAATGAAAAGGTAGCTTTGGAAGCTGCCGGTGGCGCGGCTTTTGCCGGAGTCCGCTCGATAGTTTCCTTCAAACACTTTGGCCTGAATGTCGCTTCAGACTCTGTCCAGCCCCTTGCCTACCATGGCCTGAAAGCAGGGATGGTGATAGCAGTTGCTGACGATCCAGGATGCTGGTCTTCGGGCCAGTCAGAACAGGACACACGATTCTATGCAAGGATGATGCATATGCCGATGCTCGAACCGGCTGATCCTCAGGAATGCAAGGACTTCTGCAAGCTTGCCTTCTGGCTTTCAGAGCGCTTCAAAATCCCGTGCTTCCTCAGACTGACCACCAGGGTCTCGCATGCTTCTGCGGATGTTAAGCTCGGAAGGATCGTAAAGGGCAGGACCCAGGGGATTTTCAAAAAAGGTGACGAGTTCAGGAACATGCCGCCTGAGATGCTAAAGGTTCATGAAGAGCTACATAAAAAGCTTGATCAGATCGAGAAGTGGGCTGAGAAGCAGGTAAAGCTCTACCCAGGAAAAGGAGAACTCGGGATAGTGACCCTTGGAGCCCCGACGAATTATGTGCTGGAAAGCCTGGAAAGACTGAAGCTGGATCTTCCTGTTCTGAAGCTCAACCTTAGCTATCCGATACCCAGAGGTACTATCCAAAGGTTTGCAAGGAACCTGAAAAAAATCTTTGTCATCGAGGAGCTCGAGCCGGTCATCCAGCAGGAACTTCAACGACTTTTACCAGGAAAGGAAGTAATAGGAAAAGAGTTCCTGCCAAGGGCAGGAGAGCTGAAGCCAGAGACAGTTGAAAGAGCTCTGGCCAAGGTTTTCGGTTTGAAGGTCCCTGATCTTGAACGATCGGACAGGCTTCTAAAGGGCTTGAAGCTTGTTCCACGAAAGCCCACACTCTGTCCTGGCTGTCCTCACCGTGCATCCTTCTGGGAATTAAAGGCAGCTTTGGGTGATGCTGTTTGGGGAGGAGATATAGGCTGTTATATCCTCGGCATCTATCCGCCTCAAAAGATGCAGGACTGGATAATATCGATGGGTGCGACCCAGGGGATATCCCACGGTTTGAGCAAAACGACCAAGCAGAAAATCGTTTCAATCCTGGGTGATTCGACATTTTTCCATGCAGGGATACCAGGCCTCATAAATATGGTTTACAACCAGTCTGATGTTCTGGTCGCGGTTCTTGATAATTTCTATACAGCCATGACAGGTCATCAGCCCCATCCAGGCACGGGATACACGGGCATGCAGGAAAAGAGCAAAAAGCTGGATATAGCTGAAATAGCCAAGGCATGCGGTGTCGAAAACGTGGCTGTGGTGAATGTTTGGAATGTCAAGCAGGCCATCCGAACGATCAAAAGAATCTCGAGCAAACCCGGCCCGAAGCTTTTGGTGATGCGAGGGGAATGTCGGCTTCAGTTTATGAGAAGGATGAGAAAGGAAGGAATAAAAACTCCGGTTTTTGAAATAGACCCCGAGAAATGCAGGAGATGCGGGCTGTGTGTTTATCAGTTCGGCTGTCCTGCGATCCATCACGACAGAAAGAAAAATCTTTACTGGATAGACCCGGATTACTGCTGGGGCTGCGCTGTATGCAGCCAGGTTTGTCCGTATGGGGCTATAAAGGTGAGGAAATGAAGGAGTTCAATATCATCCTGTGCGGAGTAGGCGGGCAGGGTGTCCTGACCCTTGCCGCTATCATCGCCAGGGCAGCCCTTAATCACGGCTTTGAAGTCAGGGCAGCCGAGCTTCACGGTCTTTCCCAACGTTTCGGCTCGATCGAGACGCATTTGAGGTTCGGGAAGGGCATTCGCTCTCCTCTGGTCAGGCAGGCTTCTGCCCATCTGGTTCTGGCTTTGGAGCCTTCCGAAGCCCTCAGGGCATGTAGGTATGCCAATCCGGAGACCAGTTTCCTTCTCGACAAAAAACCCATCATTTCGAACACCCTTTATCAGCTCAAGCAGCTCTACCCACCTTTAGATGAAATTCTGAAAAGGATCAAAAGGTTCTCTGAAAAAATCTATCTGACAGACGCGACCCAAAAAGCCAAAGCAATGGCATCACCTGTTATGGCAAACGTATATCTGCTCGGAAAAGCATGCCAGCTGGGGCTTTTACCACTTGAAAAATCCTGGCTCAAAGAAGCGATAAAAGAGGTCGTGCCTGAAAGACATCTGAAAGAGAACTTGCTTGTATTTAATGCTGGGCAGTTATGAAAATATAGATATCTTCACCATAAACACCTTTTCCTCGACATTTTAGCTCGTTTTCGTTAGAGATCATCATAAAAACTTCATCTCTCATTCTACAAGCCTCACCTCTACATGGAAAGCTCTCCGGAACCCAGATTATATAGGTAACATTTTCTCTGAATTTCTGATAAGTTTCATTCGCATTTTGGAGAGAGTAAAAACCTATTACAGGATTATCATAAAATTTCGTGATAAGCGGGGCGGAACTTAGAATAGCGCCCTTCTCCAATCTACATTCTTTAAATATTTCCGGACCTTCAGGTGGCAGGGTTGAGATCCATGTCAGATAATGAAAAATACCGGGGAGAAGAAGTATAATAAGTAACCAAACCCACCGATTCTGAATTTCAAAAATCCGGCTTGCTAAAAGAGCCAGATAGGGCAAGAAGGGGAGAGAAAACCTGAATTCCTTATGGGGCAAAAGGCTGAAAAAAACAAAAAATACAAGGAAAACAACCAGAATTATAAGCCATTTTTTATCTTTCCTTGCTAAGTAGATACCAGGGAGCGAAAGCAGAAGAAAGGGATTGAGATAAAATAACTGAAAATAAAAGTATGGAGATTTTTCGTAGAGCCAAAGATATTCTCCATGGACAGCTTCCCAGGCAGGTCGGAACGGAAAAAGAAAATCTCCATATAAAAATTGATTAAATGCAAAATAAGGCAAAATGATCGATAAACCTATAAC
>QMZZ01000004.1 GCA_003663445.1 Candidatus Aenigmatarchaeota archaeon
GGAACAAGACCTGCAACATCCAAAAGCTGGACAGGTATGTGCCTTATTCCCTGGATGCATTTGGAGTTTCTCGGCTCGCATTTGACCCCGAGCTTTTGGCAGGGACAAGGCTTCTGGACCCATCCGATCCCGCGGTTCGGCTTTATCGTTGTAAAGATGCGGTTCGAGATCTCAGCCTGAATAAGGGTGGCTGCAGAGAAAAATGTCGTTTTTCCTGTGTTCGACTTCCCGCCTATCCCGATCAGCATAAGTAAAATTTATCTTCATTTTATATAATGAGGATAGCGGTTGTCGAGCGGGATGTATGCAATCCTAAAAAGTGCGAATGGCTCTGCCAGAGGGTTTGCCCTGTAAACCGTACAGGAAAGGAATGCATCAAGCAGGGTGAGGATGGAAAGCCGGTAATAGACGAGGAGCTCTGTGTGGGATGTGGGATATGCGTTAGGAAATGCCCTTTTTCTGCTCTCTCTGTTGTCAACCTTCCTCAAGCCAAGGAAGAGCCTGTTCATCGCTATCTTCCGAACGGCTTCTGTCTTTTCGGTCTCCCTCTCCTTCAGCCAAATCAGGTCCTGGGTCTTTTAGGTCCTAATGGGATAGGGAAGACCACGATCCTTAACCTGCTTTCTGGCCAACTGAAACCGAACCTCGGAAAGCCCGAAGCAACCTGGGAAGAGGTGCTGGAAAGGTTCAAGGGAACCCAACTAAAGCCCTACCTGGAAAAGCTGGCAGAGGGTAAGATAAGGCTTGCATATAAGCCTCAAAAGGTTGATCTCATCCCAAAGTACTGGAAGGGGGAGGTCGGTAAATACATCCGCAATAAAGACCTGCTGAAAAGGCTCGGACTGAGACCCGAAAAGCAGATAGAGGGACTTTCAGGCGGAGAGCTCCAGCTCCTCGCAATAGCTGCATGCTTGCAGAAGGATGCCGAATTTTACTTTTTCGATGAGCCGTCGAGCTTTTTGGATGTGGAGAAGCGTTTCAGGGTCGCAAAGCTCATAAGAGAGCTTGCCGAAAGGAAATGGGTCGTGATCGTTGAGCACGATCTGGCCTTGCTTGACTACCTGGCTGACACGGTCTGCATCCTTTACGGTAGACCCGGTTCCTTCGGTATATGCTCAAGGCCTTATGGTGTGCGGGCAGGGATCAATAGCTGGCTTTCAGGCTATCTCAAGGATGCGAACGTCAGGATAAGGGAAGAGGCGATAACTTTCGAGGTTTATGCAAAGGAAAGCTTGAAGGCTGAGGTGCTTCTGGAATACCCTGAGTTCAAATTCTCCTGGGACGGCTTCCAGCTAGAAACTCAGGCAGGTGATATCAAGGCAGGGGAGGTGATAGGAATCCTCGGACCCAATGCTACTGGAAAAACCACCTTCATCAGGTTGCTGGCAGGGGAGCTCGAGCCAGACTGGAAGCCGGGCTTAAGGCTTGCTTATAAGCCCCAGCTCCTTAAGGCAGGACCGGAAAGGGTAAGGGATTTTCTTCCTGACCTTAAGCTTCTAGGCTATCTAGGCTTGGAGACCTTGGCGGAAAGAAGGCTCGAAGATCTTTCTGGCGGGGAGCTCCAAGCTATATATACGCTTCACACACTTCAGACAGACTCAGAGCTCATGCTCCTGGACGAACCCTCAGCCTTTCTGGATGCCGAGTTAAGGCTCAGGATAGCCAAGCTCATAAGGCAGAAGGTTGAGGAAAAGGGGACTGCAGGATTCGTTGTGGATCACGACCTGCTCTTTCTTGATGCTATCTCTGACAGGCTTATAGTATTTTCAGGCGAACCGGGCAGAAACGGAAGGGCAAGCCAACCTTTAAAGCTTAAAGAGGGCATGAACCTCTTCCTGAAAGGGATGGGGATAACCTTCAGAAGGGATCCTGAAACAGGAAGGCCAAGAGCAAACAAGCCGGGATCCCAGCTCGACAGGGAGCAGAGGGAAAGGGGAGAATATTATTATTCAAAATAGCTCCTCGTTTTTCTTATCGCTCTATTGTATATCTGCCTAACCCTTTCTCTCGTAATTCCAAGGTCTTCACCTATCCTCTCCAATGTCAAACCAGAATATCTTTTTAGCATGACCTCTTTCTCTCTCGGAGTCAGATTAGAATTTTCAAGCAGATTTTTGAAATCTAAGTATTCTGTATTCTCAGGTGAGGGGTCCGGGATCTTCTCATGCAAAGTCCTTGAGTTGCTATCGTGATATGCAGAGTCATCCAAGTAAAGCGTGTGGTGATTGTAAAATGCGATCGTTTCTGGTGAGGAAAGAAAATCCAAAACATAAGCTCTTATCCAATAATATGCGTAAGTTTTGAAATCGCATACTCCGGGAGAGTAGTGCTCTAAAGCTTCTATAAGTCCGAGTACACCTTCTTGAACCAAGTCTTCAAATTCATAGATCCCGCCTGAAAGACGGTAGGCATATTTTCTGCATATGCCTTCTACAAGAAACATATATTTTTCTACAAGTTCGTTTCTTTTGGTTATATACTCTCGATTCTGGATTTTTCTTTCTATCTTTATCGAAAGTGCTTCTTCGAGCTTTTTTCTTAAAGGTCTTTTGGGAAAGGCTTCTTTCTTCAGATACCTATTTATAGTTGTCACCGAAACCCCTAATTGGCAAGCGAGCTGGCTTTTCTTGAATCCGCTATCAAGCTTTTGCTTTATGGCATTAGCAAGTATTTCTTTCGCTTCAGAGTCTTCTTTTTCGATAGAATCTCTAAGTTTGATGAACTCGTGCAAAATATCCCTGCTCATGTTAAGTTTTGAAAGAGTTTTAAATTTTAAAAAATTATCTTCTGAGCCTCCTTTTCCTGAGCCAAAGACCGAAGAAAAGCAGGAGACAGAGGCAGACATACGGAATGTCCATCCTCACAAGCTTGAATATCCAGTAAGCAAAAATCCCTATCACCAAAAAGACCGTTAGGGTCAGGGTGTAAATGGGTTTTTCATAGGGAAAGAGGTTCCGCAGGTATATCCAGAGACCGAAGCCGAAGAGGATTAGCTGGAAAATCAAGCCATAGTCAGAAAGTATCCCTGCAGAAACGAGACTTCCTGAAATCCATCCGTCAACCATATCGAGCAGGCTTGTTATCGGTATCTCCTCTCTTTTCATTTTATTCCCATCTTTTCCCTGAAAAATCCTGTTATCATACCGTAATCGGCACCGCATCCCCTTGCAAATCCTTTCGATATCCTTTCATAAAAAACCGTCTCATAAGGTCCTGGTCTTATCCAGAAATGCACGAATCTCTTCAGGAGCCCTCTCAACCTTTCCACTCTTCCCCTCATTTTCTCCAACCTTATCCTTTTCTTTTTTTCTTTCTTCTCCTCAAATTCCTCCTCAACCTTTTTCATCACTTCCTCCTCTATCTCCTTCGCCCCGATGAGCTCATTCACATATTTCTCGAAAACCTTTTCCCTTGCATAAAGCTCTATAAGATGCATCAGCAGAACATTCACAGACATGAACCACGTCTTGATATAGATCATCGGATTATCGGTTTCGATGCCTTCCGGGGGAGGCGATTTATAGAAGTTTATCTTGAAGCTTATATCGAAAAGCTCATAGTAAGGTCTTTCAGGAACAATATCACCATTTTCTACTGCTTTTTTCAGGATGTTTTCGACCTCCTCATCCGTTATTTCAACCCCGTATCTTTCCTCTATTTTCTTTTTCCATTCCTTCACCAGATCATCATAGGGATAGACCACAAAACCCTTTTGTCCTTTCACGAGTGAGGGCTTTCTTATTTCAGCTGGTGTTATGGGTTTCCACACCCATATCCTTATCTCAGAATATCCCTGGGTCTGACCTGCAAACCCGGGTGTCATTAAAGGGTCTCCGAGGAAGGCTGTAGGCTTTTCCTCTGTTTTCTCCCTTATCATCTTAAATCTAGCTATATAGGGCTTGAGCCAGTTTTTATATTCCTCGATGGATTTTTTCCTTGCCTCCAACAAAGCCATTATCCTTGCGTACCTCTCCTTTACGGTAGGAAAGAAAAGCTTTTTCCATTCCTTGTAAAGCTCGTTTTTTGTTTTCAGCACAGTTGCCTCTGCCTGCGAAACATCAAGCTCCCTCCTTATAGTGTCTATATCCGTCCATTCCTCTTTCATCCGGATAAAATCGGTTATGATAGTGGGCCATCTTCTTGCCATCGTTATCAGCGAGTATCCCTCTCCGGTATATGCATCAACCCGATCAACGAAAAGAGATCTCAGCACCGTCTCGTCGGTTTTTCCTGCCAGGAAGTAATCAAGGATTTCCCTGTACCTCCTCGCATCATGCGAAAGAAGCTCGTAATCCGCAACAGCCTGGGCTGCTGATGTTAGACCTGTTTTTATCGCTGTCTGGAGCTTTTCCTTCTGCCCCATCGTTATCGCATAAAATTCTGGCCATAAGGGTGTGACCTCAACCCACTCGTCAACTTTTCTTATACGGAAATCTTCTTTGGATGCCCATGCAACAAAAGACAGGTAAAGATTGGAGGCACATCCTCTAAGGCAAGTGTAATCAAAAAGCACTTCCATCTCGAAGGGAGCCCCACAGATAGCTATACCTGTGATCCTTCTCTTTGCAGCCCAATCCCTGAACTCATCAACAACTAACCTTTCCATATTAAAGGAATATGAGCAAACCGCCTATTATTAGCAGGATCAGCCCGAGCAGGACTCCTCTCCATCCGAACTCGGCTTGATGCTCAAGGGTTGAGGGGAAGAAGAATATCATGAAGATCGCGATAAGCACCAGAAGAATCCCTATCACGGTTCCTAACCATCCAAACATATTAATAATTTAGACAAAAAATTAAAATTGAATATGGTATTCGCAAGAACGAAGTTGGTTCTTGAAGATAACTGCTTTGAGGAAGAGCCGGGATCAATCGAGCTTAAATATATCGGACCTAATCCGACAAAGCTTTACCACGAGGTTTATGAGCTCATCCGAAGTGTTTACGGTGTTCCTGAGGGATACGTTAACGAAACACAGTCGAATTGGGGTAAAACGAAAACAGGAGAAAAGTTCAAGGTGAGGTGGTGGATTCATAAGGATATGGATGTCTATACCTATCTCTTCATAAGGGTGGATCTTGCAGGAGAGGGGAATGAAAAGGAGGGATGGGCAACCATAAAGATAAAGCCGATAATGAGAACCGAATATCCCCAGGATACCATATGGCAAAGGAGCATCCTTTACGAGATGCTAAGGACCTTTTGGCACAGGACTTTTTATTACAGGAAAAGGGAGCAGTATGCAGATCATTGCAGGAGGGCAACGATAATGTTCCAAAACAAGCTGAAAGAACTTTTCGAGAAGCTTAAACATGGCAGTACTTGAGATAGTCGATGACTGTCTGGCTCCGGAAAGGCATATCTTCCTAACCTATACAGGCCCGAATCCGTGGGGTGTTGCTGAAAAGATAACAAACCTTATCGAGCCGTTTTTCCATGTCTCGGCATCAGGTACAGGAAACGATATCATAAACTGGGACGTTGTTGGGGATCAGATAAGCTTCTACTCTCATTGGTGGGTGAAGAAGAAGTTTTCAGCTCATTCTACCATGAAGGTCGATTTGAGGATAATCGGAAAGCAGCACAAGACGACAGGTGAGGGATATTTCAGGTTGAGAATAACCGCTGATCTCGTCACACAGTTCAGCACTTTCGGCTTTCTGCTAAAGCCCCTTTGGTATCTCTATTCCTACTTCTTCTATAACCGCATAAGGAGAAGGTTCATAGAAAGATGCCGGGAGATGCTCCACCGTTTCAGGGACGAGCTTAAGGAGCATTATGATCTTAAGTATACCGAAATCCCGGCAGGGGCTGTGGTTGGATAATGCCGTTTAAAGTCGGTGTAACCACAGGTCTGTACACGATTGCGAGAGCAGAGGAATTGGCTACTTCTGTCAAGAAGCTCGGTTATGCCCTTACCCGCGGAACTTCGGCTATAGAGATAGCCGGAGATGTCCCGCATGAAGTGACAGAAACCGAGGGAGAGGAAATAAGGCATATGGCGAAAAAGCAGGGGATTGACATAACCTTCCACGGCTCTCTAACAGTCCCGTTAGACATGCCTGAAAGGGGCGAGTGGAGGGATGCACACGATCATATGCAAAAATCAATCCGTTCAGCCGTTCACTGTGGAGCAAAATATGTCAACTTCCATTCATGCCTGAACATCTGGCCAGAACTCATGACGTATGCAGGAAGGAAGCTTACGATGTCCTTCTGCGATCATGAAGGTAATTTCATTTCAAAAATCCTGAAGGAATCTGAAAGGCTTAGGGAATGGTTCATTAAACACAGATGGGACACTTATGCAAACGATATTCTTACTCATCAGGAAAGACTTAAGGCGTCCACAAGAGCCGAGCTAGAAACCACCAACTGGAGAAAGGAGGAGCTTGCAAAAAGGATCAGGGAAAAGATAAAGCTTCCTGAGGATCAGCTTCAGATGTTGGTTGATGCCCTGTTAGTTAAAGAGGTTCTGCCTTCCGAGCTTCCTGCTCCTATTAGAAAGGAAATAACCAAGATCCTTGAAAAACTCAGGACAGAGACCGCGAACAAACATGCCGAGCTTCAGGAAAGATATCTGAAACAGGCAATAAGGGAAAAGCTGGCCAAAGGAGGAAAATGGGATACAGAAGAGCTCAAAGCGGTCGTTGGGATAGTCGACGGTGCCCATATTCTCGCTCATTACGTCTTCTTCACCCAAGACCCACTCTGGCATGAAATGCTTAAATTCTATCCTGATGTCGCCCAGAAATACCGCTTCGATCCATCAGACCTAGATTCCCTGCTAAACGCCTGGAAAAGGGCTGAAGAGGAGAACGACAGGAGGTTTAAAGAGTTTTACTACGGGGTTGTTGGAGCCAAGATGGTGGAGGGTCATACGAAAAAAATCCTGGAGTGGATAGACAAGGTCCTGATCCCGAAGGAGCTGAAGGGAAAGCCAGAGCTTCAGAAGATAGCCAGGGAGATTCAGATATGTTACGAGTCTCCGGATGCCAGGGACCCGATGCATGCCGGCTTACATATCCTCTGGTCACCGCGCCAACTTTATGCAACGATCAAGACGATAAGGAGGACCCTGAAGACGGACAGGGTTTGGATGCTTATGGATTTCGAACATGTCGCAACCCAGGGAATCGATCCGATAAAGGACATGGAAGAGGTCATAAAGCTCGCACCTGATTTCGGTGAATATGTTCTGGCTGTTCACTCAAACGCTCCGAATCCCCTGCATGCGCACGAGCCGATAGAGCTGGGGGATGAGAGGATTTACAAACTCCTCTGGTTCCTGAGGAAAACAGGGATGGGTAGGAAAAGGCTTGTTTATCTATTCTTCGAAAGAGGAGGTGGGAAGGACCCGTTCCAGAGATCTGTCGAGGCACTAAGATTGGTTGCGAAATACCTTGAGCAGGATATCGATCCAAAGGAGTTACCGATGGAATTCTATGGGATGAAGGGACCTGTTGCAGGTGATATAAAAAGGCAGCTTCAGATAATCAGGGAACATGCCTGGGAACCCCTGAAGGACCTGCTCGAGATCCCTGAAGAGGAATGGACGATGCTTTCCCAGGCAGCAATTAGGAAAGGAAAGAAGCCAGAGGTCTGGAAGAAGGGAGAGTTCAGATAGTGTTTTAAAACTTTCCTCTTTTTTAGATTTATGAACGTAAACATTTTCCTGACTACAGACTGCAACCTGAACTGCCGGCATTGCGGGATAGACAGAAGCATAAGAGGGGAAAGTATGGATCAGGAACTGCTCGAAAGGCTTTTTAGTGATCTGAAAGAACCGGATTTCCAGGAAATCGCGATAACCGGCGGAGAACCGTTAATCCAGGCGGAAAAGCTCACCAGTTCGCTGAAAAAGACAGGGCTGGGCAAAGAGAAAACCGTTAAGATATTCACGAACGGGATGTGGGCAAGGGATTACAGGGAAGCTAAAGAGATGATCAAGGAACTCGAATCTGCCGGGGTTTCTCGGCTTCTACTTTCCACAGACGAATTTCATCGGGAGTTCGTGCCTTTAGAATATATTGCCAATGCCATCAGGGCTTCTGAAGACAGCTCTATAGAGATCGGGATAAACATGGTAAGCTTTAGATCAACCTTCAAAAAGGACAGAAAAAGCGTTTATAAGCTTGCAAAGATGCTAGGGAAAGAGGTAAAAACGGTTTATCGTCCTGTAAATCTTATGAAGCTCGTGAAATATCAAAGGCTTTCTCGGGTCTGGCCTGTCCTGCGAGCTTTTTTAAGGTACAGCCCTAAAAAGTGTCTCGGAATGTTTTACGTCCTGGATGACGGATCAGAAGAGCTTTTCATAGACCAGATTTGGGGGACCCTGGAAGGGAATGCGAAGCAGAACCTGAGGGAAAAGGACCTCATGATAAGGATGTACAAAATCCCTGCGAAAAAGGAGATTCTCAGTAAAATCCGTGAAATAAAATGCGAAAGCATGGAAATAACCGTCATGCCGGACGGAACCTTGCTACCGTGCTGTTCTTTCGAAATGTTAAATGCATATAAGGATTTGAAACTTGGAAAGTATCCAGAAACGGATCTTGAGTCATTCAGGAAAAACCTGGAAACACCTCCACTTTCCTTCCTTTACTCAAGGAAGTGGAAATACCTGGATGAATATATCCAGGGTGATGGACTTTTCTTTGAATGTGCAAGGGTCGATGGGGTTAGCGTTCTTGATCTGTGTGATTTATGCACAGAGGTCCACAGGTCATATTCTAACAAAAATTTTATAGAGAAAACCAAAATTTAATTATCGATGGCTAAAAAGAAAGGAGAAAAGGGTGTAGGGAAGAAGGAAAGGATCGAGATCTTAAAAAAGTTTGCAAAAGAAGTCCTGAAAAAGCACGGCGACCTCATCCGTTCGATTGTCCTTTTCGGCTCCACCGCAAGGGGTTCTGCCAAAAAGGAATCTGACATAGACGTTTTCGTCATCCTGGACGACACGCGCCACAGGATAACCCCGGCTTTAAAGGAGAAAATCGAGGAGGACTTGGACGAGATAGCAAAAAAGATATCCAAACAGCTTTCTGTCCAGCAGCCCTACCTGCTGACAGAGTTCTGGGCTTTGGTTCGGGAAGGTCATCCCATCATCTTCAACTTCATCAGGGAAGGGATACCCGTTTTCGACCGGGACGTTTTCACACCGATAAAGAAGCTCCTGCAGATGGGGGAGATAAAGCCTTCACAGGAAGCTGTAGAGAAGTTCATGGAAAGAGGACCCAAGAGGATAAAACGGGTCGAATCGGCAAAGACCTATATGGTCGTCGAGGACTGCTATTATGCCATGCTTGAGACGGCTCAGGCTGTTCTGATGTTTATGGGGATATCCCCGCCAAGACCCTCTGAAGCTCCTGAGGTCCTGAGGAAATCCCTTTCTCCCAAACTGCTTGAAGACAGCTATGTTCAGGACCTGAAGGACATAATCGAGCTGAGGAAAAAGGTCGAGCATCACGAGATCAAGGGAATATCTGGAGAGGAGCTCGATAAGTGGATAGCCAAGGCAAAGGCCTTTGTTAAGAAGATGCAATCCCTTATCGGCAAGCTCGAAATCATGAAGAGGATATCCATGATCGAGAAGTCGTATTCGATTATGACCGAAACGATCATAACGCTTTTGAAAGCGATGGGTAAGGAGGTAAAGCCAGAGGATGTCGAGGAGGTTTTCAAGCGAGAGATAATCGAGCCAGGTCTGATCCCAGAACAGTACCTGGACGTATACAGGACGCTGAAGCGCTTTTCAGGCTTGGTCGAGAAGGGAAAAGTGATGGAGATCCCGAAGCAGGAAATAATCGCTCATCGGGAATATGTCAGGAAGTTCATCCGGGAGGCATCAAGGCTCATGAAGCGGAAGCTCAAGGAAGATTCCCGGCTCGAGTGAGCTTTTTCTCAAGCTCTTTCAGGACCCTTTCCACCTCCTCCCTGACCGTAAGCTCCCCTTTTAGAACCAGATCAGCTTCCCTTTCCTGGTCGAAATAATCGAAACCGTAGATTTCCTTCCATCTTTTCCTCTCTATCTCCTGTCTTTTCCTTATGCTTTCCTCTGCCTTTTTAAGCGATATTCCGTCCCTCTTGGCTGTTCTTTTTGCCCTTACCCTTAGCGGAACCTTAAGCCAAACCGTCAGGTCAGCCAAGTCCTTCAGGAAGTGAACAGAAAGCTTCCCGCAGATAACTATCCCGCCCTTCCTTGCGAGCTCCCTCTGCTCCTGATCGAGCCCTTGGTGGAAATGTTTGCTGCTTCCCTTTCTGGTCTCCCAAGCCCTGATGGCAGCTTCTGATTCGTTTTTGCCTGAAACAAGACCCTTCTGGATGAATCCAGGAGAAAAGAACTTCAAACCGAGCCTTTCTGCTAAAGCCCGGGCAAGGGTTGTCGATCCAGCACCAGGAGGTCCTGATATTGCTATAACCAGTTTTCTTTTCATCTCACCATCTCCCCAAGC
The DNA here is from genome assembly GCA_003663445.1 of Candidatus Aenigmatarchaeota archaeon. GTDB lineage: Archaea > Aenigmatarchaeota > Aenigmatarchaeia > QMZP01 > QMZP01 > QMZZ01. Next base: position 10,456 of record QMZZ01000004.1, read on the forward strand.
TCTTCAAGGATCGAGAGGAAGAACTGCTCCCTGTCAGGATCCTCGAATATCAGGGTCCCTCTTGCGCCCTGGGCCATCGACTCCCTTATCAGCAGGTCTAGCTTGAGATCGGATTTCCTGTAGGGAATGTGCTCTATCTCCCCCTTCAGCCCGTACTTGATACCTGAAAAGAAGAAATAGATGTCCTTTAAGCATGCCGGCCCGAGCTCACGCTTTATCTTTTCAAAAACCCGCCTGAAATCCTCCTGTCTCTTCAGTCCACCGGCCCCCCTTGCATGCAGGTGCGCCCAGTTTATGACAGGTTCTGTTGAGTTGGTACGCTTCACGATCTCGAGCACATCATCAAGGTCCCCGAGCTCGTCTGTCCTTCCTGTCACCTCTATACCTATCGTGAGCTTGAGCCTCAGTTCAGTCACGATCTCGTTAAGCTTGTAAACCGTAAGCCTTAAAGCCTGATCAAGGGGCATCCTCCTGTAGAAATTCGGCTGGAGGATGAAAAGCCGGCAGTCCATAATTGAGGCGATCGTGCAGAAGAGCTTTAGCTGTTCATCCGGCATCTCTGGCAGGTCAGGATAGTGGATCGAGAGCTCTATATTCAGCTTCTTTGCCTCATCCTTTATCTTTATAAGGTCCCCGTAAACCGTTTTGTAGAGGTCAGATGTAGTTTGGATCCCTGAAAAGAGCTCTTTAGGAAGCACAAAAGCCCTCAAACCGACCCTATAGAGCTCCTTAAGAACCTGCAGGACCTCCTCACGGTTCCTCACCACAGGAAGCCTTTTTGTCCCATAGGGGATCCCGAGCCTGAAACCCAACCTCTCCTGGATCTTCAAAGCCCTCTTCCTTATAAGCATGTCATACATATTTATAATTTCCGCCAGAATTAGAAAAAGCTGTAAGCAGGCTTCAGACCCTTTCTTCGGACAAGCTTGGAGAACCTGTCCTTATATTCCTGGTAAACCGAGGTTTCTCCCCAAAGTTTGTCTGAAATCCAGGAAGCTGCTCCCTCGATCCACTCCTCAGCCTTCCTTCCCCAGCGATAGAATGCTCTATCCATCAGACCGGTGTTTGCCTGATCAGCATGGATGAGCTCCTCTCCCAGGACCCTTTCTGGCTTGGGTATCCTGAAATACCTTTCAAGCCAGGGCCTTTCAGGATCGTAAAGCTCCTTGAAGCAAACAGGGTCCACCACTACTTCATTTTCAAGTGGATCGTAAAGCCCGAATATCTTCTTGACAGCCAACCTGTCTCCGATCTTGCAGAAATAAGTCGGGAGCTTCCCGAGCCTCACCTTCAGCCTTCCGAGATAGGGGTCTCTACCGAGCTCCTTCCTGAAATAGCTCCTGAGCCTATCAGCCGTCCTTTCCAGGTACTTCCTCAGCATTTTAATTCTTTTCCCGAAAACTTATTATGCTTTACGACTGGTTCATTGAGCCGATCCTGAGGAATGGATGGTTCAATCCAATAAATACAGCGGTTTACGGCATCCTGCTCGTCCTCGGGTCCTGGCTCGTCTTTCGCCTTTTGACCAGGCTGGAGATCAGGATAGATTTACGTTTTGCAGTCAGTCTCCTTCCCTTTATCGGATGGGCATGCATCGCAAGGGTCCTGAAGGACTCGGCAACAGCCGGGCTGATAAACGGTATCTTTTCAAGCCCGATCTGGGTGACCCCTGGCTCATACCTGCTCACCTTTGGACTTGCGCTTTCCTGCCTGCTGATAAGCTTGCTTTTGCAGGAAAATTTTGGGATAGCTTACTGGAAAACCATGCTTATCCTCGGAACAGTTTCATGCCTGGGTCTAGTCTGGATGGTCCCGAGGTTCAGCCCTATCCCTCCCCTGATCGTCCTTGGGATTACCGGGATATGGTCCTGCCTCTGGCTCTTCAGCCGTAAACTCGGGATGAGCTGGGAGAATGTCTGCATCCTTTCTGCCCATTCCCTTGACGCCTCTGCAACCGTTACAGCAGTAGTCCTCTTCGGATACCTCGAGCAACACGTCCTGCCGAGGTTGCTGATGGCTTTAAGCCCCTATTCCTTCTTCCTCCTCAAGTTCTTCGTCCTGCTTCCTGTCCTTTTCCTTCTTGACCGCTGGACCGAACCAGGTCAGCTCAGGACCTTCCTAAAAATCGTGATCCTTATCCTCGGTCTCGCCCCTGGCCTCAGGAGCCTTATAAGGTTGGGGGTCGGGGTTTAGGTTTGCTGCCCTTGGGTTGGTGTTTCCGGACTTGTTTCACCTCCTGATGGAGTCCCAGGTTGTTGCTTTGCAGGTTGAGCATATTTACATTCTGCATCTTCAGGTATGCATGCACCTATCTCATCCTTTTTTCTGCAGCAGTTATACCCGCTGGGGCAGTCCTCATTATCACAGCATCCCCCACCGAACTCTATCTTGGCAGGATAGATCTTTGACTTCTGGAAAGTATAGGTTGCGTTTGCCCTGATCGTGAAGGTCTTGCTGGGTTCGGTCATATTCAAAAGACCTTCGAAAAGACAGTAAACTGTATTAGTTTTAGGCCAATTGGTCGTCCACTCAAATCTCACTTTTCCTTCTTTAGATAAAATTTGGGGTCGAGAAGAGAGATTTGTGCTGCACTTTACTCTACTAATATCAATCTTTCCATTTTCATCTTTTAAAAATTCAGTTGGAAGGTAAAGCTCCACTTTTTCTACCTTAGAAATTTCGCCATCTGTTGCTGGCTGAAGCGCGAGACCTATATAGAACTGCGTTCCCTCCTTAATCGGCTGCTCAAGCGTGTCTATATTCAGCCTTACAGGCGCGTTCGTCAGGGTCGCCGGCTTTTTCTGCTGGGTTATAAGCTGTCCCTCCCTAACAAGCCTGTCCCACTCTGACTTGGACAGGAACTCGATATCAAGGGTGGACTCTATTTTATACTCATAGCTCACGGTCCCTTTTATCGGGATGATGAATTCCCTGAGCCCGCCCTTTCTTATCTTTTCTCTTGTCTCGTTTATTTGCTCGCATGTTATCTTTCCTGTAAACATCACCTGCCTAACGTCCAGTCTTGACATATTACCCACCTTCTTTTCTGTAGTTTCTGAGACATTCTTTATATTCAATTCAGGAGGTGCCTCCTCCCCGAGATCGAGCGAAAATTCTACATTTTCTGCCCTGAAAGCTCCCTGGTTCTTGAGCTGGGCTATCACCTGGAAGGTTTGGTAGGGATAGATCGGGGTTGTCCTGAAGTCTATTATCTCCACTCCAAAGGCTCCTCTAAGGCCTGTCAGCGGGTCTGCTGCATAGGTCCCGTTCATCATCTGCTGGGCAAAACCGACAGGGTTCGTCAAAAGCTGCCATCCCATCCCGAAGGTGCCTGTAAGCTGGGACCATAACTGGCTTATCGGCTGGATGATCGACTGGCCTGTTTGATAGACCGTGGGCCACCACTCACCGAAGAGGGCTGTTCCGACCATCTGGGTCCCTGGCCCCCAGGCATAGAGGAGAAAGAAAATGAAAAAAACTATCATACCAAAAGCCTGTCTGGAATATTCACCAACATCAAAAGTTGTTATCACACCTATCGAAACAAGAGAAAGTATCAAAAATAAAATGAAAGAAAATGGAAGTGAAGGTAGAACGAAAAAAAGTATTAGTAATACCAATAATATAATTGATCCTATTCCAAGGTATGTTTTTGTTATTCCTTCTTTTTTAGATTTTAAAAGATAAATTAAAACACCTACTGTCAGCAAAGGTGCAAAGAAAAACCAGCCCCATCCTGCGGACGGCCAACCAAAGCTTGATTCCATACGCCCCCATCCTATTAGAGCAGCAAGAAGGAAAATAAAACCAGCAAAAACTTTGTTAAGCCCAATATCCAATCCTTTATTAGACGTTGGAATGCAACAGAGAAAAGAAAATAGTATTAATGCAAGCCAGAATGAATGAAAAATTTCTTTTACAAGAAAGAAAATAAAAATACCAAAGGCTAATGGGAACAAACCAAAGATTGTTTTTTCTGGTTCTTCTTCTTTTTCCAACTGATTCAAGAGTTTCTCTTGAACCTTCTGAAACCATTTTTCTTCTGCCATTTTTATTCTTTTTCGAATGTGAAATAAAGCATGAATGCGAGTATCAATCCTATTATCGGTGCGAATGGAATATTAATAACAACAATACCCCAAATCAAAAATATATAAGCTATTAGTTTGGAAGCATTTTTAAAAAGTTTTAATTTAAGTTTATAATCGTCAGACTTATTTTCTTCTACTTTTATTTCCATACCACCAGGAAAGATTAGAGTGTATTTTTTCTCTTCTGGAATTGGAATTAAAACGCAAATAGCTCCGAATAAAGAAGCAAGAAAAAGAGGCCAACTTCCTAGTATAAAAGAAAATAGGCAACCGATTATAAATGTTGCTAATGCGATTCCCAAATGAAATTTTATTTTAGGTTCTTGAGAAGTCGCTTTCTTCTTTGTTTCTCCCATTGATTGCTCTGCAAATTTTTGCCATTTTTTTCTTATGTCCTCAAAAATAGGCGAGGGTTTCTGTTCTCTTAATTCTTTTCCCATTCTTTGATAAGCTTCCACAAGCTTTTTCACTTCTTCTGAAACTTGTTTTGCTTTGGGTTTTGATGATATATATTCCTCTATCTCATGTCCTTCTTTTGCTCCCCCAATCTGTTTCTTTTCTTGTTCTTCAGGTGAAGGTCCTTTTTCCTCTGCTTTCTTTTTTTCTTCTTTTTTCATACCTAGCCCAGTTATTCTCTGGATAGTGCTTTCCCAGTATACTTTATCGGGATTATCTATATCTATTATTTTCAGCACGCCCTTAAAAAAATCGGCAACAGCGATGCATCTTGGCACATTACTATAATACTTGCTAGTAAAAATAGTAAGACATTTATATCGGCTTCCTTCAAAAAAATTTTCTCCTACTTTTTCAGGTTGGTGTCCTCTTATAAGTATTTTCTTACCTATTCGTTCCATTACACGTTCAAAATAGTTTTTTCCGAACTCCACCCTTCCTTCTTTATAATAGAACTCGACATCTTTTTCGGTCCAATCACCCCAAACAGTAATATGAAATTTCAGAACAGGATTTTTCAAATCTAGAGAACTTATTTTATATTCTTTATCAGGGACTTCTATTTTATCTATCTCTTTAAGATTATCAACGGGCGGTATAGCGCCATGAACAGCGATTATTTCTCCGATAGAAACGGCGAGAGGGAGATTTTTAAAATTTTTTTCCCAATAATCTTTATAC
>QMZZ01000005.1 GCA_003663445.1 Candidatus Aenigmatarchaeota archaeon
GGATTATATAGACGTTGTATGCCCAGAACCTTAACCCGGGCAGGTCTGCCTCAAAGTCAAGGACGTTCTTGGAAAAAACATCCTCCGGATCAATCTCGAAGGTATAGCTCCTTATCGGGGATGGCTGATTCAGGAGCTCTTTACCGTTCCAGAGGACCCTGAGGTTTCCGTAAAGGTTAGCATCCCAGACCTGGAAGGATATCCTTACCTTCCTTATCCACTCCAGCCCCCAGTCAGGGACTTCAACCTGGAAGCTTTCCTTCCTTTCAGCCCAGTACGACCTCTTGACCTCTACCTGCCCGACCTGGAGCAGGGTTTGGGTTTGCTCCCCTGGAACGACCTCACCTATCTCCCAGGTTTTTGCCGGGATCTCCTCCAGCCAGCCGATTTTTCCTGGTGAGAGGCTTATAACAGCGGTGAAATTGACAGGGGGTTGGGGTGACGGATAATAGGCGGAATAGATGCCGAGACAGATAAGGATTATAAAGGCGATGGCAAGCAGGTAGATGAAATCCTCAACACCTCTCATTATTAATTTTGGGAGGGAAAAATTAAAAAATGAAGATTTTGGGGATAGACCTAAAGCAGGGGCTTGTCAGGGTTATACCGGAAAGCACGGATGATCTTTGGTTGCTGTCAAGGATTCTAAAGCCAGGGGATGAGGTTAGGGCAAGGACGCTCAGGAAGGAGACGATCTATCGGGACGGGAAGGTCATTCAGGGGGAAAGGAAGCCAATGTGGCTCAGGATCAGGGCGGAAAAGATAGAGCTTCAGGAGGGGAGGTTAAGGGTTTTGGGGCAGATAGTCGAGGGCCCGGCAAGGGTCAGGCTCGGATCTTACCACTCGCTTGAGCTCGAGCCAGGGCAGAAGCTTGAAATATACAGGGAATGGAAGGGTTATGAGCTTGAGAGGATAAGGAAGGCGAGCAGGAAGCCGAGGGTTTGGCTTTTGCTGATTGACAGGGAGGGGGCAGAACTTTTCGAGCTCAGGGAATCGGGCCTGAAGCATGTGGGGAAAAGGGTTTTCAGGAAAACCGAAAAGGAGGAAAGGGAGAGGTGGTATCAGGAGCTTGCTGATTGGATAGAAAGACCTGGTTATCTGATCCTGGCAGGTCCTGGTTTTGAGGCAGAAAATCTCTTTAACTGGATCAAGTCGAGGAAGCCGGGGCTCTCTGGCAGGATATGGCTCGAGCACAGCTATTCCCTTGGATTGACAGGGGCAAGAGAGGTCCTGAGAAGGGCAGGAGGGAAGCTTTTGAAGCAGTTCAGGCTAGCAAGGGAGACAGAGCTTATCGAAAGGTTTCTCGAGGAGCTTAAGAAAGACGGAAAGGTGGTTTACGGATATGAGGAGACAAAAAGGGCTTTGGAGGCAGGGGCTGTTGAGGTCCTGATGATCTCAGAGGCGAAGTTGAAGGAGGCTGAGGAGCTTATGGACCTGGCTGAAGCGAATCGGGCGAAAATAGAGATCCTCGGGACAGGATGGGAGGCTGGTGATATTTTCCTAGGGCTTGGTGGGATAGGGGCATTCCTTAGATTTAAGTGGACATAGGTCGCAGGCAGGTTTTGGCCTGCAGAAGAGCTTTCCAAGCTGAACGATAAGGGCATGGAATTCCTGGTAAACCCTGATGTCTTTAGGGAGCCTTGACTCGAAGTAGGACTGGAGCTGATGATAGGTTCTTGCAGGGATCCCGAGTCTGCTGGCAAGCCTGAAGGTGTAGGCGTCTATCACGAAAACAGGCCTCCTGCAGGCATAGAGCAGGATGGCATCGGCTGTCTCAGGACCGATCCCCTTGATTTGAAGGAGCTGGTCCCGGGTCACCCCTGAGAGGAATGATGAAAAGCTCGGAAAGCTCAGGACAAGTTTTGCCAGGTCTTTAAGCCTTCTTGCCTTCTGCCTGAAGTATCCGGCAGGTCTTATCAGCTCTTCAAGCCCCTGGCATTCCAGGAGCTTTCTGGGTGTTGTGATCCCGGCTTTCCAAAGCCTTTCAAGAGCCCTTTCTGCCTGCCTCCAGGTCGTTGCCTGGGTGAGGACAGCACCGAGACATATCTCCCATTCCCTTGGCCTGAACCTGCCTGAACAGGGCCACCATCCCTGAGGGCCGAAGGCAGAGAGGAGCCTTTTATAAAGCCTGACCAGGTTCATTAATTATCTTTGGAAATCATAAATATGAGGGGTTGGGTTTTCCTTTTGGAAGCGATCCTTGCAAGCATCCTCTTGCTCGGATTTCTTGCAGGCCTGCTCGGATGGATCCAGCCGAGGACAGAGGAATCGCCGAACGCACAGGCGGTTTTGATTCAGGCCTTTAAGCTCGGGTTGAGGGACCCGGAAGAGATTCAGGAGTTTGCAGAGGGGGCAGGGATGAACGTAAAGGTCTGTATAGACTGTCAGCCTCCTGAAGCAGAGGAGGTGTGGGCAGGAAGCTATTTCACGGCTGAGGGAAAGGAGGTGAAGATATTCCTATGGCGGTAAGGGGGCAGTTCTTCATCCTGGGTTCTGTCTTCCTCTTGATCCTTTTCACATCCCTCTTCCTGCTTCTGCCCAAGGAGGGAGAAGCGGGAAGCAGGATCGGGCTTTTTGCAGAGAACCTGAAGCTCGAGATTCCAAGGGCATTCAATCTCGATCCAGACGGGCTTTCAGGATGGACAGGATGGTTCAGGGAGAGGGTTGAGGAAAGGGGGATCAGGGCTGAGGTCCTCTGGGTCTATACACTTCCCCAGGGAAGGGTGGTGATAGGGAACTTTCTCGGTGAGGACAGGAAGCTGAGGCTGGTGATTGACGGAGAGGGGCTGGAGGTAGAGATAGGGGATGGGGAGGTGCAGGAGATAGACAGGGACCTTCCGGAGAGGTTCGAGCTTGAGGTCGAGGGTTTTCTTAAGGAGGAGCTGAAGGGGGGCAGGCCGAACCTGCTTCTCTGGTTCAGGCTTGAGGACGGAAAGGGAAGGGTGCAGGAGACTGCTATTTTCTGAAGACCCTGGCAAGGAAGCTTATGAAGCTGTAGAAGAAGCAGGTCAGGATGCCGAGGAGGATGAAGAAGAGGACTGTCGGAAGATCGACAGGGACCTGGAGCCCCAGCCATTTCAAACCAAGCGGGATCAGGGCGAAGGCAAGACCAAAGGTCAGGGCCTTGAAGAGGTACTGGAAGATCTTGAAAGCTATTATGAGACAAAGGATGATGAGGATACCGAGGGTCAGAGGATCGAGGCTGGAGACCCAGGTAAGGAAGCTCATTATTTATCTTGGATTTATTTAAAATATGGTTGCGATCGGGATAACCGGAAGGAGGTATTCTGGAAAGACGCTTGCAGCTGAATGGCTTCAGAAGACCTATGGATTTAGACTTTTGGATTTCACCCAGGATGTGCTTGCTCCAAGGTTGAAAAGGCAGGGAAAGAGGGTGACGAGGAAGAACCTGATCGAGCTAGCGTGCAGGCTCAGGGAGAGGTACGGAAGGGATATCCTTGCCAGAATGCTCGTGAGGAAGGCAAGGGGTGACAGGATAGTGATATCAGGGATAAGGTTCCCTGAAGAGGTGCAGGTTTTCAGGAAGAGATGGCAGGATTTTCTGCTTATAGCAATCCTTGCCCCTGCCAAGTTAAGGTGGAGGAGGGCAGGGGAGATAAGGAAGGGTGAAGGGAGCTTGAGCTTTAGGCAGTTTCTGAAGATAGAATCAGCAGAGACAGAAAGGCATATACCCCAGCTGATAAGGATGGCTGATTTCAGGATAAGGAATGACGGGAGCAAGGAGGAGCTTTACCGAAAATTAGATAAAATCGTAAAACCATATCTCAAATAGTGCCCCGGTAGCTCAATTGGCAGAGCGACTGGCTTGTACTGGTCCTGGGATTGATGACCTTAGGGGACCAGTAGGTTGAGGGTTCAAGTCCCTCCCGGGGCTTTATAACACCGTTATTAAAGCTTAAATACGTCAAAAGCCGAATTTTCAATATGGATGAAGATCTTTACGGCTCGAAAGAGCTGAAAGAGCTTTTCAAGCCAAAGGAGATCTATAACTGGAAGTTCTAATATTTCGGATTTCCGAGATAAACCTTGATTCGAAATTCAGCTTCCTTAGCCTTTTTAGGATCATAGATTTTCGGGAAATACTTCTCTGAGGGATTCGGCTTGAAGTATTTCCTGAAATTCTCTTTGCTAACCTCTCCTCCGGCCTCTATAAAGTCCTCGGTAAGTTGTGAAATGAAACCGTAATCCTTATCAAGGAACATATGCAGAATTAGCTCCTTTCTGGGTTTTGATGCCGATACAACTTTGTAGGGCAGGTTTTTAGATTTGAAATACTTTCTCATCTTCCCTGAAAAACAACTCGAGAAGTAAAACTCTGCTTCTCCCCTGAAACCCTTTAATGCCTTCACTATTTCCTCAGGCTTTACGATATCCTCACCGAGAACCGCCAGCCCCTCTTGTGATCCGTGGCCTATATAGAAAACGATGATGTCCGTGTCCGGTTTAGAATATTGTGAGATGAGCCTCAATCTCTGAAGCATTTCGCGCTTGTTCCAGATAACCTTTATCACACCCCAATCCTTTTCATAGGCGAAGTTTTCAAGGGCTTCCACGCTATCATGGATTTGCTGGTGGAGAAAGGAATAGGAAAGGATAGGTGGTCCTGGAAAGCCTTCCCAGATAACCATGATTTTCTCCTTATTTTTCGTTGTTGTGATGGTCTCCTCTTCTATTTCTTTTATCTTGCTTTCAAGCTTCTTCTTAAGCTTTTCCTTTACCTTTTCCTTCCTTTTCTCTAGGTCCTTTTTAACATACTCGTTAAGCCATTCCCTCGCCTTTTTCTGGATGATTATACATGAATCTCCTTCCTCATTAAGCCTCATATCAGTATGAATACAGTTTTCCTCTAGGATCGACTTTATCTCTTTCCGGGAATAAGGATTTTCCACTAAAGTTATGCCATACGTTTCATCTTTCATTACCACCTCGTTCCCATCGATAAGCTTGGTATACGGGTCCTTTATCTGGATACCTGCATAGCTCTCCCCACATACCTCCTCTGAGGGTCCGTTAAAGCGAAAGAGGTTTTCCAGACACAGCCCAAAATCAGGCTTTTCGCTTTTTTCGATTCTTGCATTTTCCTCGGCCTTGATATTGATCGGATATAGGGTCTCCACGGATATTAAAGCCGCGCACATAAGACTGGCTAAGTATTTTTAAAAGATCTCAGAGCCCTTCTCGCCCTCGAGATCTTTTCTTCTCTTTTCATTACTATTTAGTAATTAATTTTAGGATTTATAAATCTTTCTGTTAAGCAAAAAGAAAAGTGCTTACTTTTTCGGGTTTGAAAAAGCTTCAAAATATTTTGTTTTAAAGATCTCTCCTTACAAACCGATGTGCGCGTTTTCTTTTAGCTCTCCTCTTCCTTTACCTTTTCCTCTATCTCTTCCTTTATTCCCAGAGCATCAACGATCTCCTTATACCTGTTCCTGATCGTCACCTCTGTGACCCCGATCATGTCAGCAATCTCCCTCTGCGTCTTCTTCTCACCGAGCATAACAGCAGCTATATAGAGAGCTGCAGCAGCAACGCCTATCGGTCCCTTTCCTGACGTCACGTCCTTTTTTGCCGCTTCCTCAAGCACCTCTATCGCTTTTACCTGGACCCTTTCAGAAAGATTCAGCAGGGAGCCGAATCTTGGGACATAATCCTGTGCCTTTGCGGGAAGGATCCTGATGTCCAGCTTCCTTGAGATATACCGGTAGGTCTTCCCGATCTCCTTCTTACTTATCCCGGATGCCTTTGCGATCTCATCAAGCGTCCTGGGAGCTCCCTCCTCCCTGCAAACTATATAGAGCAGGGCCGAGATTATGGATTCTGTTGACCTTCCTCTCACAAGCCCCTTGTTCACAGCTTCCTGATAAAGCTTCGCCACCCTTTCATGGATGGCTTTCGAAAGGTTCAGGAAGGAAACGAGCCTCTGGAGTTCTGAAAATGCAAAGGAGATGTTTCTGTCCCTGGATTTTATAAGTCTCTTATGCCACTTCACCAACCTGTAATACTGGGCTCTTTTCTTTGCAGCAACCTTAAAGAGCTCCCCCTTCCCCTTTCCTATCTCTGTCGTCACACCCATATCGTGCTTGGTCGGTGTCAGGGCTGCACCTGTCCTGACCCTTCTCGAGCGCTGGTCCTCGTCAAAAGCCCTCCACTCCTGCGTGATATCTATCATCGATTCCTTGATAACATAGCCACACCTTTCGCAGACCGTCTCTCCTCGGATGGGATCAAAACTTATCTGGCTAGAACCGCAAACAGGACATACCATTCCACCTTTTTTCACAACTTTTTCTGCCATTTTTACCCCTTTTTAGTGATAATGAAATTTGTTCTTTCAGGTATTTAAAGATTTCGCTTCTCCACTATATAAATCTTTCAAGCCCTGGCCTTGAGAGCCTCTCCAGGATCTGCTTCATCCTTCTCTCCTTCCGTTTTGCAGACCAATAGTATGCCTCGTCCCTTGTCCTTTTCGCGAGCAGGAAAACGATCCTTCCTGGCTGGGTCCTTCCGACCCTTCCTCTCCTTTGGATCGTCCTGAGCGGTGAAGGGACAGAATCGTAAAAGACAGCAAGACCTGCATCCGCTATGTCTAGACCCTCCTCACCTATCGAGGTCGCGACCAGGATGTTGAAATCGCCTGACCTGAACTGCTCCAGCCTTTCGAGCTGCTCCTTCTGCCTCAGCTCCTTCTGCCCGACGAACTCGACCGGTTTTGCTCCTGGTATCCTGGACAGGACCTCAGCTATCTCCCTCACCATCTCCCGATAGTTCGCAAAAACGATTATCCTAAGGTCAGGCTTCAGGTTCTGGGAGATGAGCTCACAGAGCCTTGCGAGCTTCGGATGCCTTGCCCCTCTTTCCCTGAGCTTCCCTGCCAGCCAGAGGGCCTTCAGCACCCGGGGGTCCCTCAAAAGCCCTGGTTGCCTTTCAAGATAGCTGGAAAGCATCCTTACAGATTGTGTCTCTATCAGTCCTATCGCATGTTCCAGCCTTATCGCCTCTGCGACCAACCTGAGGGGCTGGTAGCGCTTGAGCCTTGCCAGCTCCTGCTGGACCTTCAGCAACTCCGCCTTCTTCGGTTTTTTGCTCAGCACCCCTGCCTGCTTGAGCTTCTCTATCCTCTCCTCATAAGCTTCCTCCAAAAGCTGCTTTATCTCCCTAAAGCTTTCCGGAAGCTCGACCTCGATCCACTCAAACCACTTCGGCTTCACCCATGGCCTTATCTCATGATGACGCTCATCCCTGAGCTCCACGTGCTGGATGAAAAGGTTCTGACATATCAGCTCTATCTTTTCCCTTTCAGCACCAGGGGATGCTGTCAAGGCGAGAATGAGCGGGTTCTGTGCTGTTTCCATATACTTTTTGGCTATCCAGGGATATGCATAACCGCCTATCGCATGATGCGCCTCATCAAAGACCAAAAGGGAAAAATCATCAAGCCTGAGCCTTCCTGCCTCAAGATCGTTCTTCACCGTCTGGGGTGTTGCAAAGATAAGCCTTTCCTGGTAAGCCCTCTTCCCTGCCGGGGTCAGCCCTGTCATGATCTCTCCCTGAACCTGCAGAACCTGGGAAAAGCTCTTCTGGTGCTGCTCGACCAGGGGTCTGGTTGGGGCCAGGACCAGGACCTTCCCGAGCTCGAGCCTTTTCTTCGCGACCTCGATCGCTATCAGAGTCTTTCCAAGACCTGTCGGAAGCACGACAAGCGTGTTCTGCTTCAGAGCAACAGAAGCTATCCTCTCCTGGTACGGCCTTAAAAGCATAAATGCATTTAAAAAACCAGGATTAATTAAAGTATGCCTGAGGGTTTCAACTCCTTTCCTTCTGGTTACAAGCCTGGAAAAAGCAAGTATATAGTCGTCACCGGCTCTGTGATTTCAGGGGTCGGGAAGGGAACTTTCACGAGCTCCCTTGGGACGCTTTTAAGGCTCCTTCACGGCTATAGGGTCTCTCCGATAAAGTTCGATGGATACCTGAACTGTGATGCAGGAACCCTCAACCCCTACAGGCACGGAGAGGTTTTCGTTCTCGAAGACGGGACTGAGTGCGACCTAGATCTCGGGACCTATGAGAGGATGCTCAACCTGAACCTGACCCGAGACAACTACCTGACAGCCGGAAAGCTCTTCAACCTCATCATCCAGAAGGAAAGGAAGGGGGAATACCTTGGAAGGGATGTCCAGTTCATCCCTCACGTCACAGGAGAGGTAAAGCTCTTCCTGAGAAACCTTGCACTCAAGACCCAGGCAGACATCGTGCTCGTTGAGGTCGGCGGGACAGTCGGGGACTTGGAGAACAGCTACTTCCTAGAGGCAATGAGGGAGCTTGCCTATGAGGAGGGAAAGGAGAACTTCTGCCTGATCTCGATCGTTTACATCCTCGAGCCAAAATCGCTCGGGGAGCAGAAATCAAAGGCAGCCCAGCTTGGTCTCAAGACCCTGCTTTCCCTGGGCCTCAAGCCCGACATCATCGTCTGCAGGGCTGAAAGGCCGATAAGCCAGAGTATAAGGGAGAAGATATCCGTTTATTCTGATGTCCCCCTAAACCGCGTCTTCAGCCTCCACGACCTCACGAACATCCACCGGGTCCCTCTCTTCCTCAGGGATTCTGGGGTTGACCAGGAGGTCCTGAGGATCCTCAGCTTGCCCGAAAGGAAAAATCAGGAGTTCAGGAAATGGGAGGAGCTCGTAAGCAGGATCGATCAGGCAAGGAAAAAGCTCAAGATAGCCCTAACAGGAAAGTACACGGCTGTAAAGGATTCCTATATCTCGATCCTGAAAGCCCTCGAACACACCGCCCCCTACCTCGGCGTCAAACCCGAGATCGTCTGGATAGAATCAACAGAGCTAAAGGATGCAGGGAAGCACCTGGAGCAGGTAGATGGCCTCATCGTCCCGGGCGGTTTTGGTGCAAGGGGTATCGAGGGAAAGATCGCATGCATCAGGTATGCAAGGGAAAATCGTCTGCCTTTTTTGGGTCTCTGTCTCGGCTTCCAGCTTGCTGTCATCGAATATGCCAGATCTGTCCTGGGTCTTGACGCAAATTCCACGGAATTCCAGCCAGAAACCCCTCATCCTGTTATCGATCTCATGCCTGAACAAAAGGACCAGAAAAACCTTGGAGGGACGATGAGACTTGGCCTCCAGGAAACGATCCTCAAGCCAGGGACACTTGTCCATCGCCTTTACGGCAGGGAAAGGATCCAGGAAAGGCACCGTCACCGTTATGAGGTCAATCCGAAATATGTCGAAAAGCTTGAGTCAGCCGGTCTTGTTTTCTCAGGCAGGTCGCCCTCAGGCCTTATGGAATTCCTCGAGCTTCCTGGCCATCCCTTCTTTGTCGCAACCCAATCCCATCCAGAGTTCAGCTCCAAGCCACTCTCTCCAAGCCCCCTTTTCAAGGGCTTCCTTCAGGCCTGCCTTGAATATTCCGAGTCCAGGACTTCCTGAATCTGTCTCGCCGTCTTCTCCCCGATCCCCTTTACCTGCTTCAGCTGGGTCAGGCTTGCGGCAAAAACCCTTCTGGGCGTCCTGAAATAGGAAAGGAGCTGTCTCGCCCTTACAGTCGATATCCCTGGAAGGCCTGCAACCAGGAACTCCTGCTCCTCAACCAATCCCCTCCTTCTCTTCCCTGGCCTGACAGCAACCTCCTTCCTGAGCTTCACCTGCTCCCTGTATGCTATCCAGTAAAGCAGCTCTGCCGTCTCCTTAGGGCTTCCTGACCAGAGGATCGGTATCTGGAGATCTATCGCAATGGATGCCAAGACCCCTCTTATCGTGTTCGGATGGACCTTTCTCTCCACCCAGAGCCTTTCAGGGTCTCCCTCCAAAAGCAGGACAGGTCTTTCATAAGCTTCCCTCAACCTCTCGAGCTGATCGAAAACCCTCTGGGTGAATATCGATGCGAGAAAGTCCCTTACCTGTTTCCTCTCGACCCCGACCCTTTCAGAAAGGATATAGTCTCCGACCTCTAACTGCCTGAATTCCAGGGTTGCAAGCTGTTGGAGCCAATAAACGCAGGCAGAACCAGCCTCTCGATTATCAGCCACTATCCTGGGCTTTTCCATATTTATTTAGGAAATGTCAAAATTTAATTTATGAGATACCTTTTCCTGCTGGTGGTTCTGCTCCCGTCTGTCCTCGCCCTTCAGCCAAACGTAACGATCATCCCCCAGAACTTTTCCGCAAACTCCTCCTGGATCCTTCTCGTCGATCCCGGAACCGACAAGCCGGTAAGGATAAACTGGTTTTCAGCCTATGGCTACGGTCAGGTCCCGAGGGTCGGTGACCTCTGGATATGCTACTTCTCGAACGACGATCCCCTCGCAAACTGCGGCCCGAATCCCTTTACAGAGCCCTGCCCCCCTGAATCCCCCTGCGAGCTTGATCTCGAGCTTTATACAGCCGATGGCGAGAATGCGACCCTCAGCCTGAACCTGACCGTCGGGAACGTCAAGCTCATCCCAAGGGCTTCTCAGTACGAGAAAGAGGGAAAGACCTATACACAGATAAGGGTAACCTCAATCCCAGAGCTTTTAGACAGCCTTCCCTTCAAGCTTTATAACACCAAGTTCCAGCTAGTGAAGGAAGGACAGCTGAACTACAGCGAGGAGGCGATGAAGTATGTGGCCGACCTCGAGCTGGACCCCGGGAAGTACTATGCCGTGATCGAGCATCCCAGGACCGCTCATGAAGGGATAAGCTATTTCGGTGCATCCCTCCTGAAGCTCACGGTCGGATATGAGGAAGCAGCCAGGGTATCCCTTGAGGCAACCCCGTTCTCTGCAATGGTCCTGATGACGAACCTCTCCTCAAAGAGCATCACGAAATGTTGCATCAGGAACCTTATGAACGATACCGTCTCCAACCTGTCTGTCCAGGTCCCGAAGGACTTCCAGCAGTACCTGAGTGTAGGCCTGGAGAGAACCTATTTAGGTCCTGCCGGCTCCTTTGATGACTCCATGACTTATACTGTCACCCTTAAGGGAATAAACCAGGCAATGCACCTTGACCTGCCTGTCACGATCCTTTCCGGGACCGAAGCTGTAGGAACGATCCCGCTTGACATCTGGATCTCCGTTAAAGCCGGAGCTGTCCAGCCAACAGCCCCCTCAGCAGTCTCCCCAGCAGGGCTTAGGGTTAGTCCTAATAAGGTATCCAGGGAATGCCTTGAGGGTGAGGATATAGAACTATCCTTCTGGGTCGAGAACCAGGGAAATTCGACCCTCTGGGTAAATATCTCTCCTTCAAGCTATTCTTTCAGCATCCCTGAGGGGTTCCAGCTTGAGCCAGAAAACGAGACCCAGGTCCTGGTTAACTATACATGCTCCTCCCCTGGCCTGAACCAGGAAAGCCTCACCTTCTCGACAGGGGTAGAAAGCATCTCTGTCCCTGTCATCATCCAGGTATGGGAGAACCTGACGGGTGATGTGGAAAGCCTTCGCCTCCAGCTCTCAAGCTTCCTCCAGGACCATCCAGAATATGAGCAGCTAGTCTCTGACATCAACTCAAGCCTTGACTCAGCCATTTCCTATCAGGAATCCGGAGAGTATCTAACAGCCCTGGA
>QMZZ01000006.1 GCA_003663445.1 Candidatus Aenigmatarchaeota archaeon
AGGCCATCCTGCCCGATAGACCTGGCTAAAAAGCTCGGTATTCATGAACAAAAGGTTTACTACCATCTCAAAAAGCTTTTGAAAGCAGGAGTTATTCAGCAGGTGAGCCAGGAGCAAAGACACGGGACTCTTGCAAGATTCTATCAGCTCACCCACCCTGCCTTTTTGCTCCTTTTCGGAAAGCCAGAACCTGCAAGAAGAAAGATAGCAAGAGCGCTCGAGCTCAGACCTTTTATCAGCCAAAGAAAGCTTGACTGCCTTCTAATCGTCGGGTCTCCTGATCCCCATGGTCCCTTCAGAGCAAGAGCTTCTGATGCCTGCTGTGCGATAGATCTGGCTTTATGGCTCGGTTTGCATTCAGAAGAAGCCCTCCTGCCCAACTACAGACTCGACACCCAGGTCAAGCCTTCAGAGCTGAAAGAAAACCTGATCCTGATAGGAGGACCTATGGTGAACCTGATAACGCAAAAGGTCATGAGAAAATCTCCTGTAAGGATAGAACTCAAGAACGGAATAAGGATAAGATCGGACCTTTCAGGAAAGAGCTATTCTGATGAGGAATGCGGAGTTCTGCTCACTTTGAAAAACCCATGGAATCCGAAAAAGCAAGTGCTAGTCTTGGCTGGAATAAGATTTTCAGGGACCCGCGGATCAGTTCTGGCCTTGATCCAGAATCCGGATCATGCCTGTGCAGGAAACCGTTTCGACCCAAAGCAGGCCATACACGTGATCCGGGGACTTGATCTCGACGGGGACGGAATAATAGATTCTGCAGAATTTCTAGAATGAAACAATTTTATTAAAAATTTTTAATTTTTTTATTTTCTAACTTAAATTTTTCATTTTTCATTCAGCTCATGAAATTGTTTCACGAAACCTATATATAGGGTTTTCATCAAAACTTCTATATGAATTCAGTGAGCCCATGGTCGAAAGCCGTGGGGAGAACGAGTAAAGGAGGGTAGATAAATGAATATTAAAAGGATCCTCGCAGGGACCCTTGCTGCCTTGACAGCAGGAGCAACCATGCTCTTTGCTGCAGCAGCTTCACCCGCATCCCTCGGCGACTATGTTGTCACCGACACGAACAAGATCACTTCGCCCCTGATCGTTATCGGTTCCTCAGCTGCTGACGCAACCGCCTACCCAAAGGACGTTGCCGCAGCAGCTGACATTGCAGCCGCCCTGGCAGGCTATGCTACGAAGCCTGTACCGGGAGCTGCTCTTAGCTTTACTGTCTCGGGCGGGGCTTTAGTAGCCACAAGAGCTCAGAATCTTTACCTAATGCAACCTTTCAGCGAAGTAAAAGAAACATTCACTGAAAGAGATCTCCCCACACTACTCGCATCTGGGGAGGTCAAAAATGTTAAGTACTATCAGTATCTATCTCTAGATGACCAGAAAGTAGACTTCAACGACAATCCTGAAGATGTTACTCAACCAGTTCTTAATGTACTTTTCGATACAGGAGAAACAGCTTACACCTACGAAATCGTTTTCCCGAGCGGTTTGAATGCTTCAGAGGTTGCAGGACAAAGCATTAACCTTTTGGGCATCGATTTCGAGTTCTCACCAAGACCGAGCGATCTTTCAAACGAGTCAATAGTGCTTTACAGGGGAGGCACAAGCGAAAAAACAATTTCTACTGGTGAGAATTTCACCTTTACAGTAGAAGGTGAGACTCACACAATAACACTTTATTCTGTCCTAGAACCTGAACAGGAAGCAGGTTATACGATTACTTGCGCTGACTTGGCAATAGACGGTTCTTCACCAGAAAAATACTGTGAAGGAGATCTTATCGATGTTGCAGGAACGAAAGTATGGCTCAGAAGAGTATCAGCAGTACATGGTGGTGGTATGGGTTACGATTATGCGGTTCTTTCAGCAGGAGCCGACAAATGGACATTAAAAGCAGGAGAAGGTGTTTACAGGGGTGAAGCAACTACTCCTATTGAAGGAACCGAAGATATAAGCTTTACCGCTTCTGGTGATTTGATTTACAAAATAACAATTCCGTACAAAGTCCAAGATGAAACCTATCTACTCGAAGGTGACTCTTTCGTTGACCCCGTCTTCGAAGCTTTCAAAATTACCTATGGTGGTATAACACCGGCTCTCGATGACGAGAGCTTCAAGGACAAAATAACAGTAGAACCTGATGGTGATATGGTAGTTTTGACTTTCACTAATCAGGACGGTGCAAAAACATCAAAAGCACCTATTGCATGGTGTAACACTAGCTCAGAAAAATTCGAACTCACGGATGAAGACGAAAATGCTATTATCACAGTTGCCTGCAATAACACAGCAACCTGCAACATTACAGAGGGTGAATACTTTATTGTCAGAAAAGGTGATGTTACCTACATTTTGCAGTACACCGATACAGACAAAACAAATAACGTCTCCAAGCTTAAGAACCTCGCAACAGGAGAGATCATCGATGCTTCCAATGTAACAGGAAAATTCTGGGTCGGTGGTTACGAGTTTGAATTCACATTGCTAAACTCGACTGCTGGAATAATAACGGTTGACAACTATGCAGGAAAGCTTGGAGATGTCATCGATCTCGTAACTGAACAAGGTGCAACAATCACACTACCTAACAGCTCATCCTGGACTAATAGCAAATATCTCATAGTAAATATAACAGAACCTTCCTACACCGATCTCGCATCAAACACCATAACCTTAAACTTTACATGTACTTCTGATGGTGTTTCAAGCGTCAGAGTAACAGGATTTAACACCAGTGATAACGATGAGGATAATGAAAACACCTATTATCTCACACAAGCAGGTACTTACGGCCATGAAATAATCGATGATGCTTCAATCGACATCTATACATCTGAAGTACCATCAATAGTTGGAGTAGCTGTTGGTGAAAACCCAGTAATCTCAGCAGGTGGAGCAGTTCAAGCACCCGTCCTCATCCAAGAGCCTATCACCAAGCTCGACAATGAGGTTGGCCTGGACGTTGGCTCCGATCTCATCCTGATCGGTGGTCCGTGCGCCAACAAGCTCGTGGCTGAGGTGATGGGTCTTGGAGAGGGTGAGGACTGCGTCGCAAAGTTCAATGAAGAGGTCGCAGCTTGCGGCGGTTCAACACAGCTCATCCAGGAATACGAGCTGGCAAACGGCAAGAAGGCTCTCGTGATCGCCGGTTTGAATGCTGACGATACGAGGGCTGCGGCAGCAAGGGCAATGAAGAACGACTTCCGCTGCATGTAAAAGGGTTCCTAAAAAGGAATCCTTTTACCTTTTCTTTTTGTTTTGTTCAGATAGGTCGCAGGTCTCTCCTTAATTTCTGGATCCCGACAGAAGGTATTCTGGAGGAAAGGGCTGAGTAGAACCTTTCGAAATCCTCTTCCGAAAGCTTTGCGTTCAGATCTGCCTCGATCAGGGGTGCAGGGATAGAATAAGAACCCTTGGAAGAGATAGCCAAAAGCAACCCGGCTATTGCATCAGGATCTCCTGAGACGAAATCGACCCTATAGGGCCTGTCATGGCGCGAGGGCTTGAGATAGAAGCTTTTAATCTTCTGGCCGAGCTCTTTCAGGACGATGCTCTCCTCTGGTTCGAAAACCCTGGTTCTTTCAGATTCCTTCATCAAAAGGGTCAAAAGAGCCGTGTCCCTTGACCTTTCAAGAACCTCTTTGAACTCTGGATAAAGCCTGGAGAGGGAAGAGCAGAGGATTTGGGACCTGGAATCCTCAACGATCCCCAGGACTTGCTGCTTATAAAGCTGCCTGTAAAGCCCGAGGATCTCCTCCCATTTCTGCTTTAGCTGCGAGCCCTTACCGGGCCTTTCAGCATAGTGCGGATAGAGAGGACCGTCCAGCAGCAGCCAATCAGGTTCCCAGCTTTTCAGGCATTCCAGGGCAAGCCTCAGCTCTGCTTCAAGCCTGTAAAGGCCAGAAGCATAAACCCAGTCGAGCTCAGAAAGATTTTCGAATAGCTCCAGGTTTATCTTGGGCTTTCTGGTCGGAAGGTAGGAAACGGATTGGAGCTTTCCTGATTTGTAATGAAAGCAAACCGCTACAGCCCTGTAAAGCAAGCAGTCAAAACCGTGAAGCGGTTTTCTGATCAACCCACCGTCAACAGCCGCCACCTTTCCGTTCAGCTGGACAGGCTTGACAGGGTAGCTTTCAAGCTTTATCTTCCTTGCTATTTCCTTTCTTTCGGCTTCTGCTTTCGCTACCTGCCTGGCTATCCTTTCAAGCTGATGGGGTTCTATCATCATTTTAAGGTTGGATGACAATCTTAAATATGAGGGCCCTTTGTCTCCTTATGCTTCTCCTCCTACCGACGGCTCTTGCTCAGGTCGATCTCTTCTCTGCTGTGGCGAGCCTTGAAGACGGAGGTATCAGGCATCACGTGATCCTGAGGTTTTCGGAACCTGTCCAAAAGCTTGAGTGGCTCCTGCCCTATCAGGTCTGGGACCTGAAACTGAACCCTGATTTTCCGGCTGAGTGCTGGATAGAGAACGGAATCAAATGCCAGATGCAGGCAGAAGCGAACAAAAGCATTATCCTGGATTTCTGGACATCACAGGACAGCTGGACAACAGGAGAAAAGAAGACCGTAAGGCTGGATTATACCTTTCCTTTCAAGATCAGAAAAGCGATCATCTTCATAAAACTGCCTGAACAGGCGGTCCTGGCTGAGGTTCCGGCAAATGCCTCTTTTTTGCCAGGGGACGGAAAGGTGATGACAGACGGGAAGCATATAATCGTTTACTGGGAAAGGGATCGGCTGGAAGCAGGAGAGGGGATGGTTTTCTCTGTCAGCTATCAAAGTCCTCTCAAGGGCTTCGATTTTTTCTGGCTCCTCTTTCTTTTACCTATTCCGGCCCTTTTGGCTGTTTTCTGGCTGAGGAAGATGAGGAGGCAGATCCTGACAGAGGTCCTGCTTCCTGAGGAGAAGGCTGTTGTAGAGCTTTTAGAGCAGAATAAAGGGAAGCTCCTGCAAAAACAGATAGCCAAACAGCTCGATTTCTCGAAAGCGAAAGTATCGAGAATCCTGAAATCCCTCAGAAAAAAAGGTCTTGTAAGGATAGAGCCTGTTTCAGGAAGGGAAAACAGGGTCCTGCTAAGGTATGAAAAAAGAGGAAAGGAAGAGGATAGCCAGGGAGAGGGTTAAAAGGCTTTTTCGGCTCGCTGAAGAAGCGAGCAGGCAGGGAAAGCAGGAAAGGGCTGACAGATATGCTGAACTTATCTGGAGAATCTGTCTCCGTCACAATCTCAGGCCAAGGGAAAGAAGAAGGATATGCCGCCGCTGTCATTGCTGGCTTCAGCCAGGCAAGACCTTAAGAATAAGGACCAGGGCGGATAAGCAGGTTGTTGTTTGGCAGTGTATGAGATGCGGTTTCATCAGGAGATATCCGTATAGAAAAGTTAAAAAATAGCTAAATCAAAAAGCATTTATGTCTGTCAGAAGCGTTCCTGCCCAAAAGCTGATAGAGAACCTGACCCAGAAGCTTAAGAAGGAGCTTGAGCCACCAGAATGGGCAAAATTCGTAAAGACAGGGGTTGCAAAGGAAAGGCCTCCTCAGCAGCCAGATTGGTGGGCGAGAAGGGCAGCATCCATCCTGAGGAAGATCTGGCTCAAGCCAGGGCTGGGTGTTGCAAGGCTTAGAAAGGAATACTCCTCAAGGAAAAACCGTGGACATAAACCCGAAAGGAGGTATCCGGCTTCCGGCGCTGTGATAAGGAGGGTCCTTCAGCAACTCGAAGCTAAGGGATATGTGGAGAAAAGGGAGAAGGGAAGGTATCTGACTAAAAAAGGAATGGAGCTCTTGAAGGAGGCTGCAAAATGAATGGGATCGGTCCTGAAGAGCTGAAAAAGCTCGAGGAGCTTAAGCAGGAGGTCTTAAGGAAAACCCTCACACGAGAGGCTGCTGAAAGGCTGGGGAGGGTGAGGATCGCAAATCCCCAGCTTGCTGCAGAGGTCGAGCTTTACCTTATAGAGCTTTACCAGGCAGGAAGGATAAGGCAGCCGATATCAGAGGAGAAGTTAAAGGAGATCTTAAAATTGCTCTCAGAAAAGAGGGAGTTCAGGATCAGGAGGGTATGAGCCGAAACAAGCCTGCTGGAAAGAAGCTGAGGCTTTCAGCAGCCGGGAAGTTCAGGTTAGCCCCCAGATGGGCAGATATACGCAAGTTTGGGCTGAAGCGGGCTAGAACGAGGAGGATAAGGATAATACCAAGGCATTGGAGGAGGGACAAGCTTAAGGCATGACCGAAAGACTCGTCACAATACCTCTCAGGAAGGGTTGGCTGAAGAAGACGAGGATAAAGAGGACACCCAGGGCTGTAAGGGAGATCAGGGGCTGGGTGGAGAGACATCTCAAAACCCGGGATGTCTGGATATCCCCGAGGATAAACGAAAAGCTCTGGGATTCCGGTATAAAGAAGCCTCCTGCAAGGATAAGGGTGAAGGTCGTTCTCGAGGAAGGCAAGGCAAGGGTTCTTCTACCAGAGGAATGATAATTGGGGACATACTCGTTCTCAGAAAAAATCCCGGTAGAAAAAGGGCTCAAAGGATGCTTAAGGGGAAGATAAAGACTGTTTGCTTCCTGAAGCAGATCTCAGGGAAGAAGAGAAAGCCAGAGATCGAGGTCCTGGCAGGGGATGGGTTAAAAACGATCCATAGGGAGGCAGGATGCCTCTTCGAGCTGGACCTCTCAAAGTTCATGTGGTCTCCTGGAAACAGAAGGGAAAGGGAAAGGATGCAGGGGCTGGTGAAACCAGGGGAAACCGTTATAGACATGTTTGCCGGGATAGGTTACTGGTCGATCCCGATAGCCAAGGCATGCCCGGAATGCAGGATAATAGCGATAGACATAAATCCGGAGGCGATCAGGCAGCTTGAAAGGAACTGCCAACTTAACGGAATCTCGAACATTTCTGCAAGGGTGGGAGATTGCAGGGAGCTTGCAAAGGACTTGCAGGATAGGGCTGATAGGATAATCCTCGGATGGATATTCAGGCCAGAAAGTTTTCTGGACGCAGCTTTCAGGATGCTCAAGCCCAAAGGGATCATCCATTTCCACTACCTTGACAGGTTTCTTCAGGAAGAAGAGCTTAAAAGGGCTGCTGAAAGGGCTGGATATAGCTTCAGGATCCTTTCAGACGTAAAAGTAAAGCAGTACTCACCCAGGACCTACCACAGGGTGATGGACCTGGAGGCATGGAAATGAGACCTATCTGGATCTTCAGCTTTCTGATAATCCTCGGGATGTTTGCAGACAGGATAATCTTCGTGATATTCCCGAACTATCTCATCGAAAAGGGATTTTCGGCATCTCAGATAGGGCTCATCTTTAGCTTTGCAGGGATAGCCCTGGTGATTTCGAGGCTTTTGGTCGGCAGGCTTTCGGATTTTTTCGGAAGGAAGCGGCTCATGTCCCTTGGTCTTTTGCTCTACAGCGCATCCCTTGCCAGCTTCCCTTTCCTGACATCACTTCTTCAATTCGTTCTTTTCAAGGGCTTGAAGGAGTTTTCAGAGAACCTCACAAGCACGCTTCAGGATGCCCTGATAGCAGATAGCTTTCCGAAACGGATAAGGGCAAAGGTTGTGTCAAAGCTCGGTTCCCTCTACCCCCTTTCCAGAGCCGGTTCTGTCCTGATAGGGATTTTGATAACTAGTATTGCAACTCTCGCCTTCGGTTTCTGGATAGCATCCTTCTTCATCTTCCTCTCCTTTCTCATCTTCCTCACATTTCCTGAAAAAGTCAGAAAGCAGAGCTTTAGGATAAGGATGAAAAGGCCATCGCGTCCCCTTCTCCTTATTGCAGGGATAAGCTTTTTCATGTCCCTAAACTTCGGTGTTGCTTACTTCCCTGGGTTTTTCATCCTCGCAAAGAATCTTGGGATATCAACACCGCAGCTTTTCAGCCTGCTCCTTCCTGCCTATCTCCTCTCTTCAGGGATGGCATGGTGGTCAGGTTCCTGGATAGACAGGATAGGCAGGAGATCTTCCATGCTCCTTTTCGGCCTTTCCTTCTCCCTTGCAACCTTCTTTTATGCCCTAAGCTCGACCTGGTTGAGCTTTTTTGCTGTCCTGATGGTGATAAGCTTGAGCTACTATCTCTGGAGAATCGGGTTCAAGACATCTCTCTACGACCTGACCCAGAAACCAGAAAGAGGAGGACAGATAGGATTCGTTAAGATGCTGACAGGCTTCGGAGATATCCTTGCCCCACTAATGGGCGGGCTTGTGATAGACCTCCTATCGCTTCAGGCAGCTTTCTACCTTGCAGGTCTTTTCGGTTTGATGGCATGCTGTTTAAATCTTATCCTGATAAAATTTAGATGAACCTCTCAGCCTTTACCAAAAGGCATTACAAGGTATGGGAACATACAGCCGTAAAGCTCTGTCACTGGTGCAAGCTTTCCCTGAAAGACAGAGGGTTTTGCTATAAGCAGAAGTTCTACGGTATCCAGTCCCATCGATGTCTCCAGTTTTCCCCTGCATTTCTCTGGTGCACGAATGACTGCTTGAAGTGCTGGAGACCCAGAGAATGGGAATCCAATCTACCGGAATGGAGGGAACCAGAGGAGGTCCTGGAGTTCTGTTTGGAGGCACAGAAGCAGCTCCTCTCAGGCTTTAAGGGGTTCTCTGGAACGAACCTTCAAAAATGGAAGGAAGCCCAGAGGCCGAACCAGGCAGCTATAAGCTTGATAGGTGAGCCGACCCTCTATCCTAAAATCGGGGAACTCATCGAGCTCTTGAAATCCCGAGGTTTCACAGCCTATCTTGTCACGAACGGAATGCTTCCTGAAAGGCTTTCAGACCTACCAGAACCCACCCAGCTCTACCTTTCGCTCGATGCCATTTCTGCAGAAACCCATCGAAAGCTGAACCGCTCAAGGCTTCCCGATGCATGGGAAAGGATGCTGAAATCGCTTGAACTGCTTTCGAGCTTCAAAAGAACGGTTTTGAGGATAACGGCAATAAAGGGCTTGAATATGGGATGGGCTGATGAGTTTGGCAGGATTATCAGCAGGTATCAGCCGAAAAAGGTCGAGGTGAAGGCATACATGCATTTGGGACATTCGAGAAAGCTCCTGCCGAGGGAGGCAATGCCGGATCATCAGGAGGTCAGGCAGTTTGCAGAGGAAATAGCCAAAAAAGCAGGATATAGGATCTTGGATGAGCAAGAGGTCTCAAGGGTCGTCCTGCTCGGTTAGGATCTTTCCCCTGGCAGAGGGCCTTATCCTCAACTTTCCTTTAAATCTGCTAAACCTGTGACCCCTCAGCTCCCAGAGGAGGATGGCAAGGGCAGCAACCTCTGAATGGGGCTGGTTCGAGACAGAAAGGTTCCATCTTGCAAGCCTGTAGATCTCCGGCTTGACCTTCGGCCCTCCAACGACGATCAGAAGCCTTTTCGAGCTTTTCAGCTCTTTGAGCTTCTGCCTGAAGGGCAGGCCGTACATCGTTAGATGGCAGGGGTCCCATTCAGAGAAAAGCTCCTTCCAGCTCCTTCTCCATTCCACCTGAATGCCCGTTCCCCACCTTTCCTGAAGCTTCTCGATCCTTTCCTCGAGATCAGGGTCCCTTTCTCCTGTATAGAAAAACCGCTTCACTCCGAAGATTCTCGAGACGAGGATGCAATGGGTCGTTATCCTTTCGTCCCTCTTCGGCCTGTGATCAAGCTTGAGGACAGCAAGCATATAATTAAATTTTCAAACTCTATTTATGAAGCAAGCATTTCTCATTTTCATCCTTTTACTTCCGGCAGCCCTTGGCCTCCAGCTTGACGGGAATATAAGCTTGGATGATGAGGCTCATGGCATTTTCCTTATCAGGGATGTTAAAAATCCCTTTTCCCTGAAGCTCCCTGAGGATGCAGAGATCTGGATTGATGGTAATCCGGCAGGAAATCCTGTCGAGGTGGTCAGGGATTGCAGGATCGAATGGGAAGCTAAAAGTCCTCTTGAGAAGAACAGCAAAAATTTCTTCCTTTTCGATCTGAAGCTCCCTGAGGGAACCTGGGTGAAACTAAGGCTTGCCCTGCCTCAGGGCTCCTGGCTCGAGAGGTCATTTCCTGAGGCAGAGATAAGCACGGATGGAAAGAGGATATACCTTAGCTGGGAGAGAAGGCTCGGAAAGGACAGCATGACGATCTTTGTGATCTTCGGAACCCAGCAATCCCTTTCCTGGCTTCTCTTGCTCTTGCCGATCCCGATCCTGCTTTTTCTCTGGTTTTACTTCAGGAAGCCGAGGGAAAAGTTGTATCTGCTCCCAGACGAAAAACTCGTTTTCAGCCTAATAAAGAAGCAGGGTGAGCTAAGGCAGAGGGATATCCTGAAACAGGTCGATTTCTCGAAAGCAAAGGTTTCGAGGATAATCAGGAGGTTGCAGGAGATGGGGCTTATAGAGGTTGTACCGAGAGGAAACACGAACTTGATAAGGCTTAAGAAATA
Organism: Candidatus Aenigmatarchaeota archaeon; assembly: GCA_003663445.1. Lineage (GTDB taxonomy): Archaea > Aenigmatarchaeota > Aenigmatarchaeia > QMZP01 > QMZP01 > QMZZ01. Next base: position 10,436 of record QMZZ01000006.1, read on the forward strand.
GTTTCAGGATGTTTCAGATGGTTTAATTATCTACCCTTTTCCAAAAATCAAGCAGGAGGTGAAAGATGCGGATAGCAATATTCCTGCTGGCTGCCCTGATCCTTGCAGTACCGGTGATGGCTCAGGAGATCAACGAAACCCAGCTAAATGAAACTCTGACGCAGATAGAGGCTGAAACAGGTGGCATCGGACCTGATAATCCGCTCTATATCTTCGACACGGCATTCGATAAGCTTAAGCTTTGGCTTACCTGGGATCCTGAAGCCAAGGCAAGGCTGGCAATAAAGATCGCAGAGGAAAGGTTGATGGAAGCCAAAGAGATGGCAAAGAAGAACAAGACAAAGGAGGCAGAAATAGCAGTGGCAGGATATGAAGAGATGCTGAACGAGACAGAAAGGGCATTGGAAGCGATACCAGAGGACGGCTCTGCCGAGATATCCGAGGGAGCTGCCAAAAAAGTAGCAGGCATTCAGGCAGAGCTTCAGAACCTGACCCTGAAGGCCCTTGTGGTCATCCAGCACGTCTCCCAGAAGGTAATAGCAAAGGCCCCTGAAGAGGCAAAACCGGCTCTGCAGAGAGCGTTCGAAAGAGTGACCCAGCACCTTGAAGCTGTCCAACAGAAGATGCAAGAAAAAAGGGAAAGGATCAAGCTCAAGCTTAAGGCTGTCCTGAACCTGACAACTGAAGAGGCTGAAAACCTGACCCAAAAGATAGAGGCAGAAACAGGGTTGAAGAAGGCAAAGGAGAAAGTAAAAAGAGTCAAAGAAAAAACTGGTAAAGCACCAAGAAATATTACTGAAGAAATCGGACAGCAAAGAGAAACAGCTCACAACATTACTGAAGAAATCGGACAGCAAAGAGAAACAGCTCACAACATTACTGAAGAAATCGGAAAAGCCCTTTAGGATCAGGCACCTTTTTATTTTTTATTTTTCAAAAAGAGTTTTTATGGATGTCCTGGTTGTCGGAGCAGGTCCTGCCGGATCTTCTGTAGCAA
>QMZZ01000007.1 GCA_003663445.1 Candidatus Aenigmatarchaeota archaeon
AAAAGGCCGAGGGGAAAGGGTCATCCCATGTCCCAGGCGCAGAGGAGATTCGAGAGGAAGCTGAAGGGTTATGGTTCGTTCCCGAGGCCAAATCCCAAGGGTGAGGGGAAGCCGACCAAAAAGGTGGATCTGAGGCTCGAATGCCAGGAATGTGGAAAGAAGCATACTAAAAAGGGCTTTAGGGTGAGGAAATTCGAGCTGATATGACAGGGAAATTTGTTAGGGTAAGGTGTAAGAAGTGCCGAAATGAACAGGTGATTTTCCAGAAGGCGGCAACTCGGGTAAGCTGTCTGGTTTGTGGGGAAACCTTGGCAGAGCCGAAAGGAGGAAAGGCTGAGATAAAGGCAAAGGTTTTGGAGATCCTGAAATGATAAAGGGAGGGAGGCCTGAAAAAGGAGAGCTCGTTATCTGCCGGATCACTCGGATCCATCCCAATTCTGCAGAGGCAGAGCTTATAGAATACGGCTTGCACGGGATGATCCATGTTTCTGAGGTGGCGAGAAGGTGGGTGAGATCGATAAAGGAATTCCTGAGAGAGGGGGAATGGGTCGTATGCAGGGTAATAGGGCTCGAGGACTCGACGATCCTTCTCTCGATAAAGAGGGTGAGCAAGGATGAGAAGACGAAAAAGCTTAACGAGTTCAAAAGGGAAAGGAGGGCTGAAAAGCTTCTGGAAATAGCTGCAAGGGAGCTTAAGGTCAAGCCAGAAAAGATCTGGGGGGAGATAGGGGAAGGGCTTATTGAAAATTTTGGGTCTCTCAGGAAGGCTTTTGAGATAGCTTTGAAGAATCCGGAATTGCTGAAAAGCAGGATAAACCCAAAATGGGCTGAAAAGCTTATAGAGGTCGCGAGAAGGAGCTATGGGGAGAAAGAGTATGAGGTGAAGGTGAGGATAAGCTTGAGAAGCTTTGAGCCAGACGGTGTGGAGAGGATAAAGCAAGCGCTTTCGGCTGTGAAGCTCGATGTTAGATACCTTTCGGCACCCTACTATCTCCTGGAGGCAAGGGGGAAGGATTACAGGCAGGTAAGGAAAGAGGTGGAGGCCGCAGCCAGGCAAATAGCTGAAAAATTCCCTGGAGCATCCTGGGAAATCGTTGAGTAAAATGGTTTTGGAAAGGCTTTCAGGCACCTTCCGCCGGATTATCGGGCTTTCAAAGTTTGATAAGGAGGAGGTAGAGGCTGTTCTGAGAGATGTTCAGAGGACGCTTATTTCTGCTGATGTTGATCTGGAGCTCGTGGCAGAACTGACGGACAGGGTCAGGAAAAGGGTTCTTGAGGGAAAGCCAGAGCCAGGGATGACCCTGAAGGAACTATTTGTGAAAACGCTTTATGATGAGATAGTATCCATCCTGGGAGAGGGCAAGCAGCCGGGACTGAAACCGCAGAAGATCCTGGTCATCGGACTTTTCGGTTCAGGAAAGACGACCACGATAGGGAAGCTGGCTAAGTGGTTCAAAAGCCGAGGGCTTTCTGTCGGGGTTGTGGGCTGTGATCTCCACAGACCGGCTGCACAGGCCCAGCTTAAGCAGATAGCCGAAAAAGTCGGGGCTTCGGTTTACCTTGAGGGAAAGGATCCTGTCGATATAGCCAAAAGGGCATTAAAGGCGAAGGAGGATGTCCTGATCTTTGATTCGGCAGGAAGGGATTCGCTAGATAGGAAGCTTGCTCAAGAGCTTAAAGAGCTCGAGAAGGTGATAAAGCCGGACGAGGTTTGGCTCGTTATACCGGCAGAGCTTGGTCAGGCAGCCAAAAAACAGACCCAGGGTTTCCAGAAGCTGGTCGGGATAACCGGGATCATCATCACGAGAATGGACGGAACTGCTAAGGGCGGGGGTGCGCTAACAGCAGCCAAGCTTACCGGAGCAAAAGTGGTCTTTCTCGGAACAGGGGAGAAGCTCGAGGACCTGGAGAGCTATGAGCCGAAGAGGTTCGTGGCAAGGTTGATAGGTTGGGGTGATCTGGAGGGGTTGCTCGAAAGGGCAAAGCTTGCAGGGATCGAACCAAAAAAGGAGATCGAGCTTGAAAGGTTTACCCTGAACGATTTCTATGAGCAGATAAAAAATATGCAGAAACTCGGCTCCCTTGATAGGATAGTCCAGCACCTGCCTGGATTCGGGATGCTCAAGCTGCCCAAGGACCTTCTCAGTGTCCAGGAGGAAAAGCTGAAGAGATGGTCTTATGCTATCCAATCGATGACGCCAGAGGAAAGGGAGAACCCTGAGATCATTAGGGGGTCACGGATCAGGAGGATCTCAAAGGGATCCGGGGTCCCGGAATCCGAAATAAGGGAGCTTTTAAAGTATTATAAGCAAATTAAAAAATTGCTGAAACAGCTCGGAGGGAAAAAACTTAAGAGAGGGATCCTCGGGAGGTTTGGAAAGCTATGGCAAGGTATGAATGTCTGAAGTGTGGATGGAAGGGAAAGCCTATATTTATGGAGCCTGCAACCCGCCTTTGCCCAAGATGCAGGTCAACTCAGTTGAAGAAGATTAAAGAATAAAAACCTAATTTTTTATATGCGCCAGTAGTCTAATGGTAGGACGTCGCCCTGCCACGGCGGAGATCCGGGTTCGAATCCCGGCTGGCGCATGTATTTAAATCAGAAAGGGAAAAAATTAAAATGGCAGATTTAGAGGGGATAGAGATACCAAAACCGCCTGCTCCTCCAAAGCCCAAGGCCCTTCCGCCTGCTCCCCCGCTCCCGCCGGCAAAGCCGAGGGAGCCAGAGGTGCCGGAGGAGTTCAGGATAAAGGGCCCTGCACCGCCTCTTTTCATAAAGATAGATAAATATAATGAGGTTGTCAGGAACCTGAACAGGCTCAGGGATTTCACCCTCAAGCTGAGAGATGCTCTCCATACAGTTGCATCCATCGAAAGGGATCTTCAGGAAAGCATAGAAAGCGTGCACAGGGCTCTTGACAGGGTCAATGAAGCCCTGGGATCTCTGGACGACCTGCTTCTGAGAGCTTTCAAGGAAAAGCCTGCATCCAGAGAGGAGCTTGAGGCATACGTCAGGGAACTTTATCAGCAGATGGAAAGGATAAAATCAGAGCTGAAGAGCATTTAAGCTTTTTATAAGCTTGATTTCCATTTATTTTATGCGGGGGTAGCCAAGCGGTCAAAGGCGCACGGCTCAAGCTTCGGGCTTGCGCGCTGAACCTGATGAAGAGACCGTGTGGCTTAGTGCCTTCGCAGGTTCGAAAATAAGGGCGCCTTCCCCGCCCTTATCTGAGGTGGAATTCGGGAATCCTGCCCCCCGCAACCGGAAAATGAAAAAGGAAAACCCGCAGCTGAAAAAGCTCATTCAGGAGTTGGAGAAGAGAAGGGAACCGATATGGAGAGCCGTTGCTCGGGATCTGGCTAGACCGAGAAGGATCTTCAGGAAGGTTAATGTTTATAAGCTTGAGAAGTATGCGAATTCTGGTGAGGAGGTGGTGGTTCCGGGTGTTGTCCTGGGAACAGGGGAGCTGAAAAAACCCGTTAAGGTTGCGGCTTTCAAGTTTTCCAGGAAGGCGAGAGAAAAGATAGAAAAGGCAGGGGGGAGATGCCTCAGTATCCTCGAATTACTTCAGAAAAATCCGAAGGGTAGTGGGGTGAGGATCTTGGGATGAGCGAGCTCATATTCGATGCAAGCGACTGCATTGCAGGAAGGCTCGCCTCTTTGGTAGCTAAGGAAATCCTGAAGGGAAACAGGGTTTCTATTGTGAATGCGGAAAAGGCGGTTATTCTGGGAAATCCTGAAGCCATAGAGCAGACCTGGAGAGAAAAGGTCGAGAGAGGGCATCCCTATCAGGGACCGTTTTACCCGAAACAGCCAGAAAGGATCCTGAGAAGGATAATAAGGGGGATGGTACCGAGGAAGAAGCCGAGAGGGAGAGAAGCTCTCAAAAGATTGCGGATATTTATCGGTGTTCCTGAAGGATATGAGGAAAGGGAGAAAATAAGGCCAGAAAAGGTTGTTAAAAAACCTCACCATAAGTTCATATATCTCGGGGAGCTTTCGCTAAAGCTTGGAGGCAAGAAAAGATGGTAGAGAAGATCCTGCAGACCGTTGGGAAGAGAAAAAGGGCTGTTGCCAGAGCGGTATTCAGACCAGGGAAGGGCAGGGTAACCGTGAACTCACAACCCCTTGAAAATTTTCAGAACGAGATAATCAGGCTCAAAATGCAGGAGCCTCTTTTGCTGGCCGGAGATGGGTGGAAGAAATGGGACATCAGGATCAGGGTGGACGGTGGCGGGATAATGGGACAGGCAGAGGCTGTAAGGCAGGCCATTGCAAGGGGGCTTTCCCAGCTTTTGGGCGAAAAGGTGAAAAAGCAGTTCCTGGCTTACGATCGAACCCTCCTCGTCTCGGATCCGAGAAGAAACGAACCGGCAAAGCCACCGCACTCATCCTGGGGGGCAAGAAGGTATAAGCAGAGATCAAAAAGATAAAAAGGGTTAAGGAGGAATTAAAAAGATATGGAGTGGGCAAGGATCAAGCTCGCATCCCGGGACTATAAGGAGCTCGAGGCGATCTGCGAGCAGATAAAGGAGATAGCGAAGAAATGCGGGATCGCTGTACGCGGACCTATACCTCTTCCGACCAAGAAGTTAAGGGTCTGGACCCTCAAAACACCCTGCGGGGACGGGACCGGTCATGGAAATGCGACATGGGATAGATGGGAGATGAGGATCCATAGAAGGGTTATAGATATCGGTTCTTCTGAAAGGGCATTGAGGCAGGTTGTCAGGATACCGATACCTGAAGGCGTGAAGATAGATATCGAGTTCAAGGAAAAGTGATCAAGCCTGGAGAGAGCCTTCGATCTCCCTGCCCATCTCAGAAAGCTTCTTGCTCACCAAGGCCATATCTGTCTGGAGCTTTTCTATTTCCTTTTCCAAAAGTCTCGCTCTCTCAGAGAGCATCTCCCTTGCCCTTTCGACTTTCCTTCTCGCAAAGATGCCTGCCCCGAGGTTCAGCAGGACCGTTTCTGGCTTTTCTAGCCGGGTCATCACCCAGCATCCTGAACCGAGATTGACGAATGTCTCTTTTCCTTCCTTCATCTCGAGGAAGTCCTGAAGGGCCTGCTGGGTGGAATTGAGCTCTAAAAGACGATTCTGCAAAAGGTTTAGCTGCTCACCAAGTCCTTCAGGATATCTCTGAAGGAGCTGGTAAGTGACGACCTTTTCCTCGAGCGTTTTTTCCATAAATTAAAGGGGATTTTTGATTTAAAAATTAAAGCAGCTTGAGCTTCCCTGTTATCCTGTCTATCTCTTCCTCTCGGGCAGGACCGAGACCAAGGCAGGTTATCGTTCCGGGCTTAAGCTGGGTAAGGCCCCTGTCCATGATCAGGGCAGAAGGGATCCCTGCCCTTTTAGCTTTATCAAGATATCTTTTAAGCGATCTCAGATCAGAAACAGCCAAAACAACCTTCTTCGCTCCCTCCTCCTCCCATTTTTTCCTTATCCTGGCAGAAGCGAGCTTGTATGCCTGAAGGGATGCATGAGCCACCTGTACAGCCAGCTTGCCTGGAGATAGCTTTAAGTCCTTTCTGACCAGAATAACCTGCTTGTACATTCAGCTCACGATCTTGATATAATCAGAACTTATCGAATCGTAAACCATGTTGCATCTCTTGCTTCTCATCGTCACCTCATCGATGTTGCTCTGAACCCCGTCGATAACAGTCGACCTCACCTGCTGGGCAGGTATATAGAAGTCAGTAGACTGGGTTGATCCGTCCTTGTAGATGATCGTCACGGACAGGTTCAGGTCAAGCGATCCCCAGTTATCAACGACCAGGGCTAGCCTGGAGGATGTCGTGTTATAGGATGCGGATTTTATAAGGAAATGCGCGTTCTGGCATTCCTCAGCCAAAGCCCTTTGCTGCTGTGCTAGGTTGGTTGCCCATCCTGCAAGGATGCCTGCAACTACTAGGGTAAATGCGATAAGCAAGAAGGTCGCGACCAGAGGTGATATACCTCTCTTCATTATTTAATTTTCTCCTTCCCTATTTAAATTATTTTTTCTATCGAATCTGTTTCGGCCGTTACCGCCCGGCACGCCTCGTTCGTGACCTTAAGCTGGCTTGCCGTTAGCATGAACTCCCTTGTCAGGTTCTCCCCGAGGATCGATCTAGAGCTCGAATTCAGCTTTAGATAAACCGTCTCTTCTCTCTCGAGCCTGTGACTGAAGTTCACTGGTTGCCATACCTGGGTCGGGTCAAACTGCATTACATGGGTCCCGTTCAGCAGGACCACACCGAATCCGTAGAGTGGGGTTTTGCCCTTATTCGTCACCTGGATCAGAAGTTCGTTCGTCTCGTTATCCCATCTTGCCGAATCTATCACATAGCTTGTCTGCAGAGCGCAGGTCAGTTCAGGGCTGCTTGTCTGGAAGACGACCCAATTGGTGATCCAGACTGTTACGAGGATCGAGACTGTCACGGCAAGACCTACCATCAGAACGACACCAACTATCGGCGAAAGACCCCTCATTTTTAATATTCCCTTCATCTACTTAAACGATTTTTATCTGGATCTGGGTGATGAGGCTGTAAACGGTATAGCCGAAAGCTATCAAGAGGATCGAATGCTTCAGTCCTGCCCTCATCGAACCCTCAGCCATCTTCCCTGTGGCTATTCCGGCAAAGAATCCCTGGATGATGATGAAGTTTATGAAAGCCTGATCATAGAGCTCGAGCCCTGCCTGTCCTGGCAGGACGAGAAGACCCTCGATCGTTTCAGGCGTCATGATCGGCATCAGGAAAAGCTTCAGGACGATGAGGATGAAGATGAAGGTGAAGAAGATAAAGTAATTCGTGACTATCTGGGAATGGACAGCAAGGGACCTTTCCTTCCTTATCCTGTTTATCGTTATCAGTGACTCACCGACGGCTGTAAGGGTGTCAGCGACCTTCCCTCCCATTTTATAGGTCTGGATTATCGTCGAGACAGCCCTCTTTATCTGAATCTGTCCTGTTTTTTCGGCAAAGCTTTTCAAGGCTTTTTCAAAAGGAACCCCCCAATCTACCTGGGCAGCCAGATTCTTGATATAGGGAGTCAGGGCCATATAATCCCTTTTTGCCAGATGCTTGAGTGCGATCGGTATGGTCATCCCTGAGTTTATGCATTCGGTCAGGTCCTTGATGAAAATTATGAACTGCTCCTCTATCTCCTTTGCCTGAGAAAATCGCTTGTAAAAGATATAGAAGGGTGGAACAACCGCTACCAGACCTCCGAGAAGGTTCAGAAGGGGGAAATGGCAGGAAGGATCTGGGAAAGGAAGAGAAGATTGAGGAGGATTATCGAAATTCCGGCAAGAACCGAGATCAGCTCGTATAGATATCTCATTTCTTCTTTATCTCCTTCCTGAGAGACGGGACCCTGATCAGGAATCCGCACTTAGAGCAGCGGATCGAGAATGGTTTTTTCCATGGCTTTCGCGTTTCCTCAGAAAACCCGCATTTTGGGCAGGTATAGCTGACCTCTGCCTCGTCTGATCCAGTAGGGACCAAAACCCTTATCCTTCCTCCACCCTCAAGCAAGCGGTTGGTGATATAGCGGTATTTTCCCATATTTATCTTTTTAATTTTATCCTCATAAAATCCTCTGCAACCTGGGTTTCAGGGAATATCTTTTTCGCCTCCTCGAGAAGCGGTTTCGGGTCCTGATAGCGTCTCGAAAGATGGGTCAGGATCAACCGCCTAACCTTTGCCTCCCTTGCTATCTCTGCTGCCTCTTTTGCTCCTGCATGCATCCTGTCTTCCCTTTCCTCCACAAAGGTTGCATCGTGGATAAGGAGATCTGCTTCCTTTGCGAAGGGTATGAGCTGCCTAAAAGGCTTTGTATCCCCTGTATACACGACTTTTATGCCCTTTTTGAGAACACCAACATCCTGAAGCAGGATTTCCTTTCCCTTGAAAACGAGCTTCCCCTCTCGTTTGAGCTTTCCGACAAGCGGGCCCTGTCGGAGGCCGTAGAGCTTCTCTGCTTTCTTTATATCCACATTCCATCTATCCCTTTCCTGGAAGCAATAAGCAACAGCCGGGACTGTGTGGAGAACAGGCAGGGATCTTATTTCATATTCCTTTGTTTTATGAATGACGGCTTCTGAATCTACCGGAACGTCCCTTGCAAGGATCCTGAACCTCGGTCCCCAGTACTCCATGTCCAGGATATCTCCAACAAACCTCTCTGCTTCAGGCCCGTAAATGAAAAGAGGTCTTCTTCTTTTCTCGAGATTCATCGTCTGAATAAGCCCTATCAGGCCAGCCCAGTGATCGGCATGCCAATGTGTTATATAAATTCTGTCTATCCTCATGAAGTTAAGCCCTGCATAGAGCATCTGCTTCTGAGTCCCCTCACCACAATCCCAGAGCCAAACCTCTCCATTGTAGTCCAGCCATATGGCTGCATGATTCCTTTTTTTGGTCGGGATGCCAGAACCTGTCCCCAAGAAAACGATCTCGAGCATTTTAAGTTTTTGTTTTTTGGGTAAAAATATCCTTAATTCATCCGAATTTTATTTCAAGCTCTTTGCCTAACCTTAAGCTTTTTACGTTATGAGCAGCCTTCAGGTCATCCTGGATTACGGCAAGGTTCTCTGGCAAAACCATTTCCTGGATCTCTGCTTTAAGGGAGAGTCCTCTTTCCTTCTTTTCCTTCCATATCCTCGAATTCAGCTCGATGAGTTCCTCTGTATTTATCTGCGTTCTGTGTTTAGCAGGTTTTGGGAAAAGCTCGAGATGGACAGATTTGCCGTAAAGCTCCCTGTAGATATAATCGGTTATGAAAGGGCAGATCGGAGCAAGAAGCTCCAGCAGGGCTCTCAGGCAGTAATGCATCGTAAAGCATGCGGACGGATCTTCGGAATATGCTCTTGGCTTGACTAGCTCGAGATAGTGAGGGGCAAAGATGTTCCATACCCAATCCCTTATGGCATTGGAAGGGACGAAAAAGTTCAGCTCTTCATACCCCCTCATGCATTCCTTGATAAGCTTATCGAGTTCTGAGAGTATCCAGGAATCGAGCGGTTCGAGCTTTTGGGCTTTCTTTTCAGGGAATGCCGAAATAAAGCGGGAGACGTTCCATAGCTTTGTCAAGAATTTCGATGCTGCCTGGATCCTTGCCTCGGAACAGCGGAAATCAGAACCCAGGCTGGCCTCGGTTGCTGACCAGAACCTGAAGGCATCGGCTCCGAGCTTTTCAAGGATCGGGATCGGATCTATAACGTTTCCTTTCGATTTTGACATCTTTTGCCCGTGTTCGTCGACCCCATAACCCATTATCCATACCTTTTTGAAAGGGCTCTTTCCGGTCAGTTGCCAGCATCTCAGCAGGGTGTAGTAAAGCCATGTCCTAACGATATCCTTTCCCTGAGGTCTTAGGGTGATCGGATAGAGCTTCCGATCCTTCCTGCTTGTGAAAAGAGGTGAGATCGATGAGTCCATCCAAGTATCGAATGTTCTCGTTTCTCCCTCAAAGCCTGCCCGGGAACCGCAATGCTGACATGCAGAAAAAGGCGGATCCTCGCACCAGGGCTTCCAGTACTTTCCTGGTTTAGGCAGGTTTGGCTTACCACAGGATTTGCAGTACCAGATGGGTATCTCTGTTCCGTAATACCTCCTTCTCGATACCGGCCAGTCAAGTGTAACAGAATTTATCCAGTTGAGTAAGAGCTGTTTCGAGGCAGAAGGATGCCATTCGAGCTCTTCAGCTATTTTCCGCATTTCCTCCAGGAAATCTGTTTGCTTGAGATACCATTCTCTCATCGGTATTATCTCTATAGGGGTTTTTGAGCGCTCGCAAAGGGGCGTCCTGTGCATGAGCTTCTCTTTCTTTTCGACAAGCCCGAGCTCTTCTAAATCCTTGATTATCTGCTTTCTCGCCTCCTCTATCCGCATCCCTGCATAAGGACCCGCAACATGAGTAAGCTTTCCCTCAGGGTTTATCGCTATTATTTCCGGCAGACCGAGTTCTCTGAAAAGCCGAACATCCGTATAATCACCATAGGAGCATATCATGACGATACCAGAACCGAATTCGGGCTTGGCAACAGGATGCGCAATTATCTGAACTTCCCTTCCATAGAGCGGCAGAACTGCATGCTTTCCTGGCAGATGGTTGTAGCGGGAATCCTGCGGGTTTACAGCAACAGCCTGGCATGCGCAGAGAAGCTCGGGTCTTGTGGTCGCGATAAGGATGTCCTCGCCTGTTTCCTTTACCCTGAACTTTATGTAAACGAGCCAGGTGGGCCTTTCCTCGTAAATCACCTCCGCATCCGCAAGCGTCGTCCCGCAATCGAAGCAGTAATTGTTCGGTCTCGTATCTTCATAGATCAGGCCCTTTTCCCAGAGCCAGATGAATGTCTGCTGGGTTAGCGCCCTGTATTCGTCAGAATCTGTCCGGTAGTAATTCTGGAAATCGCATGAAAGTCCCATCTTTCGCATTATCTCGAGCATCTCTGCTTCAAGATCGTCTAAAGAGCTTCTGCAAAGCTTGATGAATTCCTCCCGGCTGACATCCTGAAGATGGATCCCGTACTTCCTCTCGGTATAAAGCTCTACAGGCAGGCCGTTTCGGTCGATCCCGATCGGAAAGTAAACGCTGAAACCCTGCATCCTGGCTGTTCTGGCTATCATATCTATCTGAGAATAATGAGCTGCAGCTCCGATATGCCAGGGCCTGCCTGATGGGTAAGGAGGCGGTGTGTCGATGGAAAAGATCTTTCTTCCCGGCCTGAATTTGTAGAGCTTCTCCTTTTCCCAAAGCCCCAGCAAAAGCTGTTCTTTTGCTTTATCCCATCTTTTTTCCTTAAGCTTGGGCTGCATTTTATCAATTTTGCAGGGACATTAAAAAAGGTTGAAAGGTTTAAGGCTTTGTCAGAAGAACAGCCGATTCGCGCAGGATCCCTCTCTTTATAGTTCTTCTTTCAAGCGCGTATCGCTTGTTCAGGACAAGGATTTTTTCAACCCTGAATCCCTGTTCTTTGGCTAGCTCTGCGAGC
>QMZZ01000008.1 GCA_003663445.1 Candidatus Aenigmatarchaeota archaeon
ACAGGGATCTCTGCAAGCTCCTCTCGGGTTAGGCCGTAGAGGTGCATATACCTCCTTGCCATTAGAGCATAGAGACCTGTAAAGGTGAAACCGAGGGCTGATTCCCATTCCTGGTCCCCGGCACCCATCAGGGTTGCGATAGCGCCAGAGCCCTTCAGGTCTGTCATCTTTTCAGCCCCTGCAGCGACCACCAGATCGTATTCGCCTGATTTTACAGCCAGGTATGCCTGGCGGAAGGCAAGGGCTCCAGAAGCGCACGCAGCTTCGCACCTCACCCCTGGGATCGGGTTCAACCCTGCATGATCCACGGCCATTGCCCCGAGATGTTCCTGTCCTATAAACCTGCCTGCGGACATGTTTCCGACAAAAACTGCCTGGACCTGAGATCCATCTACTCCTGCATCTTGTAAAGCCAGAGCACCGGCTTCGGCTGATAGCGATTTCAGGGATCTTTCCCAGTGCTCACCGAGTTTTGTTTGACCTATACCAACTACAGCTACTTTCATACCTATCCCTCCCAGGTAAGGGGTCTGCACACCCCGGCCTTTGATCTAACTGTGACCAGGCATGCCAAATAGCTGTCTTATAATCTATATCACCACCTCTTGCCTGGATCTTCAGGTAGCTCTCTCCTGCCTTACAACCTCTATTTTCTTCCTTCATCTTTTAAGTTTCCTCCTCAACCTTACATACATTCCGTAATCGATATATTCCCTTCTTCTAATCCAGCTTTCGAGTTTGGGCGCCCTCTCCCTCCTTTCCTCTATCCTATCTGTGACCTGAAAGCTGAAGGAGTCTGAACCGGCACCTGAACCATAGGAGGTTATCAGGATCCTGTCTCCTGGTTTTGCCTGATCGAGAACCGCGCAGAGTCCCAAAAGGCTTGAAGCAGAATAACAGTTTCCGATCTCCTTCACCACCAATCCGGGTTCGTACTGTTCTGGCTTGAAACCGAGCTGTTTAGCTGCTGTTATCGGGAACTTTCCGTTAGGCATATGGAAAACCGCATACGTGAAGTCCTCTGGCTTCAGCCCGAGCTTCTGCATCAAGCCTTGGGTTGCCGACAAAACATGCTTGAAGTATGCCGGTTTTCCTGTAAACCTAGCTGCATGCGAAGGATAATCCTCACCCTCCCTCCTCCAGAAATCCGAGGTATCTGTCGTATAGGAATAGTACCCTTCCAGGGCAGCCAGGGGGTCCCTGCCTATCAGGAAAGCGGCTGCACCGGCTGCTGCTGTATATTCGAGGGCATCCCCGGGCTTTGACTGCGCGCAATCAGAACCGATAGCCATTCCATACTTTATCCATCCTGCCTGAACAAGAGAGTGACAGAGGAGCATTGCTGTTGTCCCGGCTTTGCATGCGAACTCGAGATCGACAACGTTTATCTCAGGTGTGGCACCCAGGGCCTCTGCTACAACAGTACCTGACGGCTTGACTATATAGGGATGCGATTCAGAGCCTATATAAAGGGCCTGAATATCAGCCGGGTCTGTCCCTGCCCTCTGGATTGCCTGCTTTCCGGCCTCAACAGCCATCGTTATTGTGTCCTCGTCAAGATCCGGAACCGATTTCTCAGAGATTATGAGACCTGATTTTATTTCTCCTGGATCCTTCCCCCATATCCGGGCTATCTCCTCGACCCTTATCCTATACCTGGGGACATATCCGCCATATCCGCAGATACCGATCATAACTTTCATTTTGAGCGAAAGGGTTTTTAAACTAACGTTTTTCAGGCTCGTGGATTGACGAAAAAAGCTTTTTTTATCCCAAGCCAAATTTGCTTATGGAAACCCTTGAATGCATCAGGAGCAGGAGGTCGATACGCAAATTCAAGGCTGATGAGATTGATGACGAAACCCTTCTCTCCCTTTTAGAATCTGCAATCCAGGCACCATCAGCCGGAAATACCCAGGAATGGCATTTCTTCATCATTCGCGAGCAGGCAAGCAAGCAAAAGCTCGCGGAGGCGGCAATGGGGCAGGGTTTCCTGGTAGAGGCACCTGTCGTGATAGTCGTGGCTGCTGATCTTGAGGAGATAGGAAGGGCGTACGGGGAGAGGGGAAGGACGCTTTATGCTATCCAGGACACGGCTGCAGCGATCCAAAACCTGCTTCTGGCAGCATGGGATAGGGGGCTTGGAGCTTGCTGGGTCGGTGCCTTTTCCGAAAAGGCTGTTTCAGATCTGCTTGCCCTTCCCAGCAACTTGAGACGGGTTGCGCTGATCCCGTGTGGAAGGCCTGCGGGAATGCCGAGAAAGCCGGAAAGAGAGGGATTGGAAGGGAGGGTTCATTGGGAGCATTGGTGAGATGAAAAGGGAAAGATGGGCTGCCCTGGTTTTGGGGCTCCTGATGATCGGGTCTATCCTGGGTTTCGCTTCTATGTCTGTAAGATTTTCGCCTAAAAAGACCGAGATAGGCCCGGTGATCGACAGGATGCTATCACCAGAGGAAAAGGCTGCGATCCTGAGGACAGGGAAGGTCCTGATAGAGTACGGATATCAGCAAAAGGGTACAAAAGCCGGGCTGTATCTTTCCTTTGTTCAGAAATATCCCCAGTTTGCTGTTCTCGAAATCTTCCTCTCAAACCAAACGATAGATCAGCTGATAGGGAATCAGGGGAGGATCATAGACCTGCATAATGTTACCCAGGAATCTGAACTCTTTAGGATATTCTGTGATAATGCTGTTCTGAAACCGAAAGAATGTCTTCTAGAGTCCTTTTAGCTTTTCAGGTTCTGCCTTTCCCTGAGCCAGCTCCTTCCTGCCACCACCCCTTATCCCAAGTTTTTCCAGAACCTGCCTTGCATCCTCCCTTCCTGACATGCACACAACATCCCCGTCTGGATTCCAAAGAAGGATCGTCGATCTCGGATTTTTCTCGAGCCAGCGGGCTGCTGTCAGGATGAGGGTTTTCCTGTCAGCATCCACCTGCCTTTTCACCCATTCACCTGCCGGTATCTCTCTTGCAAATTTTTCAGCAAGGGCTTCCCTATCCTTTTCTGCTTCCTTTCTCGACTTCTTCCATTCCCTGAATACCCATTCACAGAAATCGTGAAGGTTTCCAGAAAAGCTCCCCTTTACACCCTTCAGGAACTTTTTGAGCGTTTCTGGTAGATTCTCGGGTTGGACAGAAAAGAAGCGAGAGGCCTGTAGAAGGGATTCAGGACCCTCTATCTCGAGCTTGACCTTTTCCGGAAGGATTTCCCTTATCCTTTCCGCCAGGTTTTCGAGCTCTTTTAGATATTCCTCGGCTGCAGGACCGGCTTTTATCGTTATCCTTGATATCCCATCCTGAATCCTTTCTGTTGAGATGACTATAATCCTTCCTATTTCCGATGTGTTCCTGCAATGAAGCCCGCCGCATGCTTCCCAGTCAAGATCATCGATACCGATAAGCCTCAATTCCTTTGCAGGGACGGCCCCTCCCTGGTATATCCTCATCCCGAACCTTTTCTCTGCCTCGAGCCTCGGCAGGATCAGTCTTTTCACTTCATGTCCTCTCTGAACAGCCTGGTTTGAGAGCTCAGAGATCCTTTTAAGCTCTTCCTGGGTTATTGGCTTGAAATGCGTTATATCCAGATGCGCTTTTTCAGGAGATTTGGCAGAACCTGCCTGCCACACATGCCTGCCCAAAACCTCTCTTGCAGCCCAGTTGATAAGATGGATAGCTGTGTGATGCTTTCTCAGTCTTTCCCTCCTTTCAAGATCTATCTCTCCCTCGACCTCTCCTGGCTCGAAATCCGGGTTCTCGACAAAATGCAGGACGATTCCCTTGACCTTTTTCACATCATAAACCCTGTATTTCCTCCCATTTACCAAAATCCACCCATGGTCAGCTTCCTGTCCTCCTCCTTCTGGATAGAAAGCTGTTCGATCAAGGATCACTATTTTATCCTGGAGGACCTTCAGGACCCTAGCCTTAAACCTTCCCATCCATTCATCCTGATAGTAAAGCAAGCCAGTAGCTGGCAGGTCTGGTATCTCCAGAGGTTCTTCCTCCTCTGCCCTTTCCTGCATATGCCTTTCAGACACCTTTGCGTAGAAGTCATCGGGTATCTCGACACGGATTCCCTGCTTCTCTGCCTGGGACTTTACGAGCTCGGGGGGTATGCCGTGAGATTCGTAAAGCTTGATCAGAAGCTCTAGATCAGGTTTCTCTTTTTTCAAAACCCTTTCAAGCAGGGCTTTTCCTCTTGCTTTGGTCTGCCTGTACCTCTCGGTTTCGACCTCGAGAACCTCCTGAAAGCCTTCAAGCCCCTCTGAAAGATCCGGGAATAGCGGTTTCAGCCATTTAGCATGCTCTTCAGCGACCCTGATAAAATCTATATCCAGCCCGTATCTCTCCCGCAGGTCTATCGCCCTCCTCAGGACAAGCCTGAGATTATAACCACCACCCACGTTTGAGGGGAGGGAACCGTCCTTTGATGCAAATAAAAGCGATTTTATATGATCCGCTATCGCAAAGATAGCCTCTATCGGTCCTATCTTTTGGTCGAGCTCCCGATAGGTCAGACCCAGCTTCTTGGCTATCTCAGCTTTAGCTTTTTCGAGATCCTTCACCTCATCCAGGTTGAGCCCGCCTGCGAATCTGGCGTACTGCCTGAAAACGTCTTCATCATATTCCACCTGCTTTTTTAGCCTCTGAATAACAGGTCCGAAAACGGCTTCATAGGCTGTTGGGGTTCCCTGAGATATCCAGCAAAATCTTTCAAGACCTGCGCCCATATCTATCACAGGCCTTTCCATCCTCTTCCAAGAGGCGGGCGTCCCCAGAAACTCTGTAAAGACGGCGTTCCCGAGCTCCAAGCCCCTCACCATATACTCGAGAGAATATCCGAAAGCCGCTGGACCCACCCATGCATCCTCTATCCATGTTATCTCCTCTGGCTTGATCCCAAAAACCCGGGTCAGAAGCTCGTAGTCTAGCCTTATGCATTCATCCTTCCAGTACCCTTCTGGAGGCTGGGAATGCTGACCTATCATTACAAAGTTCGTAAAGTGCTTCCCTGTCCTGCCGACATTCGGGATGTCGTTGAACCTTAGGCATGCCTGTGGGATTATGAGCGGGTTTGCCGGAAACTCGAAGGTCACACCGTTTCCTGCTCGTTGAAATGCGACGATAGATGCTATCGTGAAATAAAGACCCGGAAACCACCTGCAAACCACAGGATAGGACGGAATCGATTTATGGCCGTTCTTCACAAAAAATCTCTCTATCTCTCGCCATGTCTCGAGGTAATCAAGCTTTTTCTTGGTTGGTGGGTTCTGGATAAAACCATAATCCACGCAGGGAACATCCCCGCACGTCTGCCTGTCAGGATCAAGGGTCCAGAACGCCTTTCCGCACTTGCAGGTCTTTCTTATCCATCCCTGCTCCCTGAAAAGCTCGACCTCCCAGTACTGCTTGTAATTTTTTTGGAGTTCAGAAATCAGATTTTTTTTATCCATTATCCGAAGAGTGCTGACAAACCAGCGACAGCCTCTTCAGCCTTCTTCTCCTCTTTCTTCTCTTCTTCCTTCTTCTCCTCTTTCTTCTCCTCGGCCGGTGCTGCCGGTGCTGCTGCAGGCTGGATAGGTTGCTTGATCGCCTCGTCGATGTTTATGTCTTTCAAAGCAGAAACCAAGGCCTTTATTCTTCCCTCATCGGGCTGGATGCCTGCTGCTTGAATTATCTTCTTTATCCCTTCTTCATCTGGCTTCTTTCCAGCCGCATGCAGGAGCAAAGCAGCATAGATGTATTCCATCCTTCACCTCCAGATAATTCCTATTGTGCTTTCATATTTAAAAATTTCTCCAGGGATGCTGCCTTGGCTGCAGCCAAAGCGAGCAGATCTGGTAGAAGTTCCTTGACCTCGATGCCTGCTTCCAGGGCCAGAGCCCTGGCATGCTGATAGGCCTCTGAAAGATAGAGGGGCATGAGCGGGGCAGCAGGCCATTTAAGGCTGAAGGCGAGGCTGAGGGCAGAGGATGCAGATTCCTGAATTTCATGAAGCCATTGGTCTCGGGATTTGAAGAGCAGGTCCTGTGTATAGATAAGGCCGGAATCCCAGGCAGCCAAAAGGTTTAATCTTAACTGAATGGGCTTTATGTCAAGTTTTCCGAGCAAGTCAGCCAATTCCGGCGAAACTTCCTCTCCTGCCTTCGCGATCAGCTTGTCAGCCCTGACCACAACCTTCTCCCCCTCAACACCTGCCTGGATACCGAATTTCTGCAAGAGCCCGATCGCAGGGCCAGGAGGAAGCGGGGTAGGACCTGCCCTTATCCAGAGATCTTCTGGTAGAATATCCCCTGCTTTTGCTTTTGAATAGCTCTTATTTTGCTCGATCAACCTTGCAAGCTCGAACGGATTTTCCTGGGTGAAGAGCAGGGCTGGCTCTCCCTGAAGGTATTCTGCCAGCTTCTCCAGCCCGGCCTCAAATAGGGCTCTCTGGATTATCCTTTTCCTGTACATCCTTATGAGTGCCTTGCCCCTGAGCTTTTCCCTTATTTCAAAAAGCTGGCGGGCCGGAAGCTTATAAAGATCGAGGATTCCGACTACCGGATACTGCTTTAAGAGCTCCTTTATCTCCTTAACCTGCCTGATTTTCTTTTCAGATACCATCCAGCCTCACCACCTCACCCATTGTAAGCTTCAGGTAGACGGACCTGAGGTTTTGCTTCCCTTTAGGAAGCTTCTCCTTGACTGCTGCCAGGACAGCCTCGATATTCTTCTGGATAGCCTCGTCCTGCATATCTTCTGTTCCGACCGGGACCATAATCACAGGAGTCGTTTTCAACACAAGTCTAACAGAATTCTTCAGGTTATCGATAAGCGGCTTTAGCTGTACATTTGGTGGGACAGGTTTCGGCATCTTTCCTCTCGGTCCCAAAACCTGCCCCCAGGTCTTACCAATCAGAGGCATCAGGGGTGCTTCTGCAAGGAACCAGTCATATTCGTTTGCGATCTTTTTGAGCTTCTTCTTATCCTTAGCCAACTTCTCTATCTCGGGCTTCTGGATAACGAGATCGGCTGATGACTTTGCCTGACCGACTAATGAATCAGCAAAAACAGCTACCTTCTGCTCCTTCCCCCTTCCTGCTGGTAAAAGGAGCTCGATGGAAAAGCGGTTTTCCGGTTTTGTCAGATCGACACCCTTGAGGTTTATTATAAGATCGAAACTCTGCTTGAACCTCCTGGGTTTTGCCCTTTTTCTTGCCTCCTGGATTTTTTCTAGCATCCCATCCTCCTGCCGAAGCAGTTTAGCGGATTAAAAGAATTAGGATCAAACCTTTAAATCTTTTCTCAGCTGGTTCAGCCTGTTCTCGAGCTCTAAAATCTTTGCTGTTAGCAACCTAAGCTCATATTCCAGCCTTTGCTCTATCCCTGCCCTTTTCCTATCCAGATGGAAGAAACGGTAGTTTTGCTGGACCCTGAGCTTGTCGTGCAGGTCCTCTGCCTCAGAAACCCTCTGATCCACGGCCAGCAGCAATCTATCGAAATCGCGGTTTATCCTTCTCTTCGCTATTTCTTCTCCGAGCCTGTGAAGACCTAGGGCAATGAAGGAAAAGCCCAGAGCTGTATAGAGCACCATCCAGTTTCCGTTGGAAGCGAGGATAACCAAAAGCCCTGCTAAAGCGAAAACTGTCCAGAATACCTTCCCTGCATGCTGCTCGAATGTCTCAAGGAATCGATTCATTACTGAGATATAGTAAAAAGATTTAAAAAACTTTCTATTCCCCTGCCTTTTCTTCCTCTTTCTCCCCTGGTTTTGCCGCTTGCTGTATCTTTCTCTTTTCCTCCTCTGTCAGGGGCCCCTGCCCAACCGTGACCCCCATCGACCTGGCTGTACCTATCACCTGCTTTAGATAGGGTTCTGCATCAGAACCGAACTTCTTCTTGGCTATCGCCTTTACCTGTTCCATCGTCAGGTCTCCGACCCTGATCTCACCTGCCTGACCAGAACCCTTTTCTATCCCAAGTTCTCGCTTTATTAGGGCCGAAACAGGTGGTGTCCCTATCTCTACCTCAAACTCCTTGGTCTCTGTATCCACTTTCACGACCACCGGCACCTTCATCCCCTCAAGTTCCTTGGTCCGGTTGTTGATTTCCTCAACGATCTTAGCTATATTTACCTTTAAAGGTCCGAGGCTCGTTCCGATAGGCGGGCCTGGTGTCGCTTTTCCTGCATCGACCAGAAACTTGAAACTAAGCTTCGGCATCTTCCTTCTTTGCAGGCTTCACCACCCTCACGAATTCTGTTGCTATCGTGACAGGTATGGGTATCGCTGCTTCGAGGAGCTCAACGGTAACCTCATCCTTCCCTATCCTCTGGACCTTCCCCTTCTCGCCCTTAAAAGGACCTCCGAGGATCTCGACGATATCGCCGAGCTGGAGGGCTATCCTCTCCTTTTTATATTCGAGAAAATGCCTTATAGCATCAAGCTCCACCGGCTTATTTATGATCCCTTTCACATGCATCGTTCCTGATACGACCTTTTGGATGGCCGGAAGGCTGCCCTCAACAAAGATGTATCCCTTTATCTCTGCTGGATGGACTATCGCCTTTATATCGATCCCCTCTGCCCTCGCCTTTGAGCTAAGTAGCTCTGCAACGATCTCTTCCCTACCGACCGTTGTCCTGACGATATAGATCATATCCCGAGCAGCACGAATATCAGGAAGATGACAAAGCCGATGATGCCTATCAGCAGGATCCCAAGACTGCATATCTTGGCTGAGATCATGAACTCGTCCTTTCCTGGTTTTCTCGCTACCTGCATCACCCTCTTCCATTCCCTTAGCTTTTCCCTCAACATCACCAACTCCTCTGGATCAGGAATTCTGCGAAAGCCCTTAGCTTTTGCTTGGCCTCTGATTCTGGCAAGATCCTATCGACCTGTTTCCATGCCTTTTCGACGATCTCTCTCGATCTTTGCTTAGCGTATTCTATAGAGCCATATTTTTTAATTATCTCCATCGCCCTTTTTATTTTCTGCCTGTCCCGGGTATGGCTGTCGAGGATCTTAAGCAGTTCCCTTCTTTCCCTTTCCCCTGCCTTTTGGCAAGCATGGATCACCATAAGCGTCCTCTTACCCTCTGTTATATCGTTCCCCCATGCCTTTCCGAACCGCTTCCTGTCAGCAATCAAATCCAGAACATCATCCTGGATCTGAAAAGCTATACCGATGGCCTCGGCAAATTCACCTAACCGCTTTTCCAGCCCAACCGGCTTTTCGAGCAAGCATGCTGCAAGCCTGGCAGAAAGCCTGAGGAGGGTCCCGGATTTCCAGGCACACATCTGCATGTATTCGGCCTCGGTCGGGACCTTATGGCCCCTATGCCACCAGATATCCAGGGCTTGACCGAGATGGATAGTAGTGAGCTCCTGTGCCCATATCCTGAAAGCCCTCACAGCCGTTTCAGGTTTCAGGTGCTTCCTGAAAACGAGGAGCGGGACGAAATACATAAAGTTCCCGGCATTTATCGCAATGTCCTCACCGAAGATGAGATGGGTGCACGGTCTTCCTCTCCTAAGCTTGCCCTGATCCTCGATATCGTCTATCATTATCGATCCCTCATGCGCAAGCTCTATAAGCGGTGTGAACTCCATGAATCTTTTCGGTCTTCCTCCCAGGGCCTGAATGAAAAGCAGGAAGAGGGCAGGTCTGAAGCGCTTTCCGCCACGATCCAGGAAGTCCCAGATAGGTCTTGATAGGGCCTCTTCAAGTCCTTTCAGATCCGGCTCATACCTCACCTCCCAGTACTTAAGCCATTCCTGCTCAAGCTTCCTGGGTATGTATTTTTCGATAGCCCTGTCTATCTC
>QMZZ01000009.1 GCA_003663445.1 Candidatus Aenigmatarchaeota archaeon
GAGGATGACCTCTAAAATAGATTTTATTTTCTTTGAGTTCGAACAATTTGTTTTTAAATGGATTTTCAAAATAAGAAAACGAAGTTGCCGCGTTTAGCTTTGTATAGACTTCCGGACTTTTTGAACAAGTCCTTTCCAATTTTTTCTCGAGTAATTTGAAATGATAAATTGTTTTTCCTTTTTTGAACGAAACTTTTTGACAGATACATTTTTTATTCCAAAGAGAACACAAAACACCAGTATAGATCCCTTTCATAAGATTATTAGGACCGATAAACTTGGTTGGGGTTTCATCCCATGTGCAAAGAATTATTTTTCCGTCCTCTTTTTCTGCATAAATATTTTTCAATAAACCTATATTTTTCCAAACAGTAGCAAGTAAATTATTTAAGAGAAACAAAGAAGAAAAAGCCGGCTTTTTTGCAGATGCTGTTGTGTAATTGCAATACAATCTTGCCCATCTATAGCCAGCATTAAAAAGATCTCTACTTTTGCTTTTTTCAAGTTTTTTGACATACTCGGCTAAAATTTTATCAAAAAAGAGTACATTCCGTCTATATCTTTTAAGTTTAAACTTATTCAAAATGTAACCTGCGGTATAGATTATCAGAGTTTTCCTCAACGACTCGCTTAATCTCATCCCTTTAAAAAATTTAGAAAGGTTTTTAAAATTTTCTCTTAAGGTTTAAAAATGGCTGATACGCTTTTGTTCAAAAAGATGCTGAACTCGATGAAAGAAATAGAAAACGAGGTTAAAAAAATAAGCAAAAAGCTTGATAGAATCTTAAAACTAAATAATTCGAGTTCCGGATAACCTTATCCCCTTGGAGTCGATCACAAGCTCGTTCGGAACTTTCGGCTCGAAGGCCGTATACCTTAATTTGTGTATTTCCAGAATCCTCTTCGGTTTTTCTTCGAATTCGAGGAAGGAAAGGTTAATAACACCATCACACTCAAAAGCTTCCCCGTTTCCTGTGTCGATTGCATCCTTCTCGGTTTCGCAGATCAAAAGCGTGCAGCCGAAGTTTCTGAGATAGCGAACGAGCTCGGCTAAAGCTATCCGGTATGCCTGCTTGCTTTCAGCAAACATTAAAAGCTTGTTAACATTATCTATCACCAACCTGTCTATCTTCGGATACCTGCTCACTATTTCGATAAACTTCTTCATCGTTATGTGCTCCCCTAAGGCGATATGTTCTATTGCAAGATTTTTTCCCAGAAACCTTTCAGCTTCCTTAAGACTTTCTATTCCCTTCAAAGCCCTTAAAAGATCGGCTTTACTTTCGTTAAAGGAGACGAAACAGCATTTTTCTCCCTTTTTTGCTCCTTCTAAAAGGAAGTTTAAACCTATCAGGGTCTTTCCTGTTCCCGGACCGCCGGAAAGCAAGATGACTGTATGAAGAGGAAATCCGTTCTGAATGAGTTGGTCCAACCCCTTGATACCGGTTGTTATTCTCATACCTTGAACTCTGGTATACCTATCTTTTCTTCTTTAAGTCTTATAAGCAGGTAAACATTTCCGTTTATTCTGAAAATCCTTGCAGGGACCTTTTTCTCAAGCATCTTCAGTCTCACTTTTTCCAAAACCCTCTTCGGTAGCATTATCCGGTTAGAATTTCCGAGCCTCCCTGTCGTTAGTTCCTCGTCGAATTCGTCTCCCGGAAGGAGAAGCAGGTTTTCTGTTTTCTGGGAAAGAACAGAGTATTCTTCTCGGGAAAGGCTGAGGTGCAGAAGGATTTCATGATCCTTAACATCAATAAACCTTATCTGGGCCATATTTAAATAAAACTGAAAAATATTTAAACATTTTTTCTTTCCAGGAACCTTTATAAACTTCTGGCCCAATTTTAAAGAACTAAAAAAGGAGGTTCGAGATGGTAGAATTCGAAACCCTTAAGACAGAAGAGATAAAATTTGGCAGGAATAACTTCATCGAGATAGCAAAGAAAAAAGCGATAGCAGAGGACGGAGAAAACGAGTTTATCAGCATCTCGAGAGGATTCTTCCTCCCAGACGGCTCTAAGAGATACAAGAGATCGATAGCAATCCCGAACGAGCAGAAACTCAGGGACGAGATAGCCAAAACAATTAAGGAAATCTAAAGTAATTAAAATATATGCTGGAAAAGGAACTAAAAGAGCTAATCTTAAAATTCTGTCTTCTGAACGCCGTCCAGCACTCTGGAAAGGCAGAGGAAAAGGCTGTTCTTGGAAAGGTTCTCGCAGAAAACCCTCAGTTCAAAACCAGGATCGAAGAACTGAGGGAAGAGATAACCAGAACGATTCAGGAAGTTAACAGGCTTGGTGTTGAGGAGCAGAAAAAAGAGCTGGAAAGCCTGGCTCCTGAGTTACTTGAAAAAAAGGCGGAAAAGCAAGGGCTTCCTGAACTTAAATTCAAAGGAAAATTTATTACACGGTTTGCACCCTCCCCCACAGGACCTCTCAACATTTTCCATTTCCTGAGACCTCTTTACATACCTTACTGGTATGCCAGGAAGTATAACGGAACCTGGATCCTCAGGTTCGATGACACAGATCCGAGGAATATCGAAAAAAGATTTAATGAGTGGATCCTTGAAGACTTGAAGAATTTCGGCATAAAACCCGATAAGATAATTTATCAATCAGATTTTCTTGAAGAATGTTACGAATATGCAGAAAGGCTTATTCAAGGAGGAAATGCCTATATTTGCTTGTGCCCGGCTGAGAAGTTCAGGGAATACAAGCAGGAAAAGCGTGATTGTCCGTGCAGGGACGGAAAATATAACGAGAAATGGCAGGAAATGCTTGAAGGGAAGCTGGAAGAAGGTCAGGCTGTCTTGAGGCTTAAGACAGGGATGCAGGAAGCAAACCCTGCCCTGAGGGATCCCCCTCTCCTGAGAGTAATAAAAGCGGAGCATCCAAGAAAGGGAAAAAGATATTCGCTCTGGCCGGTTTATAATTTTGCCTGTGTGATTTGTGACCATCTTGAAAAGATCAGCCATGTCTTCAGGGGGAAAGAGCATGAACACAACACCCAAATCCAATCCAGGATATACTCAGCTCTTGGCTGGAAGGGACCAGAAGTTATAAACTTCGGTATGATATACCTGCCTGTTGAAAAAATGCACACTAGGGACATAAAGAAGGCGATCCAGGAAGGCAGATTGAGAGGGTGGGACGATCCGAGTTTGCCGACTTTAAGAGCGCTTTTGAGAAGAGGATTTCAGCCAGAAGCGCTTAAAGAGCTTGCTTTAAAGATAGGCTTGACTAAAACCGATATAAAATTGGGATGGGAAAACGCTGAGGCATTTAATCGAAAAATTATAGACAGGATAGCAAACCGCTATTTCGCCGTGATAGATCCTGTGAAGATAAAGATAAAGGGTTTGGAGAAGGGAAAAGTAAAGCTGAAGAGACATCCTGATGTACCAGAAAGAGGGGAAAGGGAGATTCCCTATGATCCTGAAAGGATTTGGGTTTCAAGAGAGGATTTTGAAAAGTTCAGGGGGAGAGAGATAAGGCTCATAGGTCTCTGTAATCTTAAGCTCGATCTTGAGGCAGAATTTACAGGAACCGAACTCAGGCCTCACCTGAAAAAGATCCAGTGGGTTTCTGAGCCCCATCACCCGATAAGGTTGGTAAAGCCGAAAGAGGAACTGGAGGGTTTGGGCGAACCCGAGCTTAAAAGAGCCGAATTAGGGGAGGTGATCCAGCTGGAGAGGATAGGGTTCGGAAGGATAGATTCGAAAGAACCGCTAGTGATCTTTTGGGCACATCCTTAGATTATACCGAGACCAGCTAAAGCGTCTTTTATAAGGCCTCCGAACATAGAGGACGTGAACAGGGCTATCAGAACATAGAAAACCAGACCTATCATGATCATGTTTCCCGCTGTTGCTTTAAGCGATATAGGATCTTCTCCCTTTTCTATTTTTGTCAGAAACATCGCAAGGATGAAAACGACCTCTATAAGATAGACCCCGACGATGAGCTGGAAAAGTGCGGCTGTTATCGAGGGAGCCCCCAATGAGATCATGCCGAAATTGACCCCCATTGCCTGGGAAGCGCCAACACCCTCGAGATATTCACCCAACTTTACCAAGACCTGAACTATTACATCGGTCATCGCAACTATAAGACCTGTTATCATCGGTGTCAGGAAATATGCCTGAAACTTCATCGAAGAAGTAGTGTCTGAAAGCAGTTCCCTGATATATTCCTGGGTTTCCTTGATGGATTTCAGGTAATTAGCTATCCTGAGCATGCCCTCAGCAGCATACTTTATGCCCTTTTTAGCCGTGTCCACTATCGTGTACATGATATTCTCAACGAGCCTGGACGGATAATATTTCAGTGATCCCCAGTTTTTGTCAAAAAGTGCTTGCTGGAAGGTCATTCCGAGCGTTCTCATGTTTTTCAGCGTTCTTTGGAAAAGCCCGACTATCTCTGTGTCCTTCAGCTCGTCTATAGCGTATTCCATTGCAACCTCTGTTGGGAGACCCCCTGCAACCCGATTTCCGAGCTGGAACAGGGCCAGTTCAAATTCTGATTCTATTTTCTGAACAGATTTCTGGATCTTGATGAACTGGAAGCTCGAGAGGAAGAAATAGGATGCGAGACCAAAACCTATTCCCATCACGATGAAGCTTGACATGACCAAAGAAAGCATCGGATTCGGGTCTGTGGGCTGGACCTCACCTGTTTCCGGATCTACAGGCGGAACTAGAAAATCCGGATTCTGGAGGAAGTATATCATGCCCGGAAGGAAAAATATCAGAAAGATCAGCGAAGAGAATATCCAGGCAGGAACATCCCTTTTTCCGAGCTTGAAATGTCCTGGTTTGGGAAGGTCAGGGTGTTTTGAGATGTCTATCTGGGAAAAGGTCGCAGGCCTTTTATTAAGCGTATTGTTTATGAACCAGATGATGATAATGGGCAGGGCAATGTCATAACCAAGGACGAAGTGGGCAGGGGTGAGGAGGTTAGAAAGGAAAACCGCAGCCAAAGGTGCCATTATCGTGCCGAGAACAGGAAGGATTATACCCATCATATGGATTATCATAACAGGCATCTTGAGATCCTGAGCATAGTGCTTCATTCTCGTTCTCGTCCCTTCGAGCACGACAGTCAGGGCCTGATCAAGGACCGTTTTCGCCCTTTCATAGGGCTGGAACTGAGAATCCCTTATGAGTCTAAGGGCTTCTGCGAACTCCTCATTTTCAAGCTTCCATTTCCTGATATAGTCATCCAGAGCTTCATTGGCTGATGGATATTTTCTCATCTCGATGTCCCAAATAAGTTTTCTCAGATCAAGGGCGAGCTCTCCTGATATGTTGACGGCAGCAAATTTCAGGGCTCTTTCGAGATTTGGGGATATCCTCATCGAGACGACCATGTAAAGAATCGCCAGAACGATTTGAGAGGATGCTTTAATCCTGTACCTTTTGGCAAGATTCACCGGATATTTCAGGAAGTAATATGCTACAAGAAATCCTAAGGCCATCACCATTATTCCGCCTATTATCGGGATACCGAAAAGAAAAATGGAGAAAACGCCTGCTATTATGAAGAAAATGATAGAAAGGATCACAAGGGACATGACGGATTCCGGTGTTACCCTAAGTCCTGTAAATGCAACAGCCGGCTCTATCTGCCTTTTAACATCCTCAGATGCCTTTACCTTTAGGATGGAAATTGCCAGATCGTTCAGCTTTTCGAACCAGTTTTTCGGTCTCTCCTCAACACGCTTAAAGATCCTGTATTCCCTTGTTAGCAAAAGAGGCTCCCTTTCCTCCTTTCCTCCTTTTACTTTCTTCCCGAAGAGTCCCATTTTTAAATATTCTTCTGCTGGATATAAGAGAGCAAAGACGGGAGCTGGGAGATGCTATCGAGCTTGAAATCGGCTTGAAATCCGAGACCGATCACCATACATCCTGCCTTCTTCCCAGCTTCCAAATCCGAGGCGGTATCCCCTATCAGAACAGCTTCTTTCGGCTCTATTTCCAGCTTCTTGCAGACCTCAAGAATCATTTCGGGATCCGGTTTTCCGTTCCTTATATCATTCCCTGTCAGCACGAAATCGAATTTGAGCCCGAATTTCCTGCAGACC
This sequence comes from Candidatus Aenigmatarchaeota archaeon, assembly GCA_003663445.1. Lineage (GTDB taxonomy): Archaea > Aenigmatarchaeota > Aenigmatarchaeia > QMZP01 > QMZP01 > QMZZ01. The sequence continues at coordinate 6,091 of QMZZ01000009.1, forward strand.
TCCTCGACCTCTGTTTTAGGCGAATTGGTAACCAGAGCGGTCCTGAATCTGGAAGCTGCCCATTCAACCGCTTCCTTGGCCCCGGGCATCAGCTTTATTTCATCCAAAAATTGCAGATGGACCGAATTGCAGTACCTGACAGCTTCCTCACCCAGCTTCAATTTTTTCAAGCATGTCCTTATATCATAACCCCAATATCCCTTCCTGAACTCCTCTTCTGTCAAAGCGGGTTTTCCGAACTTCTTTAGGGTCAGGTTAACGGCTTTGAACCATGAATTAAAGGAATCTATCAAGACGCCGTCGAGATCGAAAAGGACAGCACGAATCATAATTTAATTTTTCTTTCAAAATTTAGTATATGTTTGAAATCCTGCTTGCCCTTGGCATTTATCTGATTGCTGGAATCCTCGATCTGAAGTATACGGAATTTCCTGATTGGCTCCCCTATGGTCTCGTCTGCTCCGTGCTTGCTCTGAAAGCTATCAATAGCTATCTTTCATCCGATTTTGCCCACTTTTTCACATCTCTTATTTTCGGCTCGGTTTTTCTGCTTTTTGGCCTTCTGCTTTTCTGGCTGAAGTTTTGGGGAGATGGCGATGCCTGGCTTTTTGGCTCTCTCGGTTTCCTTTTCCCTGATCCGTTCAGGACGCTTTTCTGCTTCTCCACGGTTTCTTTTGTATACCTGCTTCTTTATTCCCTGGTTCTGGGGGTGAAAAACAGAAAAAAGCTGAAGCTGAGGCAGGAACTTAGGAAAGCAAAGGCCTTCCTGCTATCTTCCTTCCTTCTCCTCCCCCTTTCGCTTTATCTTTTCCTTCTCCTTTCAAATCCGCTTGTCCTTCTAATTTTTCCATTAGCCTTCTTTCTAGCCCTCTATATCCCCTATGCAAAGCAGCTTGAAGAAAGGGTTTTCAGAAAAAGGATCCCTGGTTCCCAACTAACTCTTAAGCACATACCCCTCGAAAATCCCTGGAGAGACCTAAAGCCAGAGGAGCTTGAAAGGCTGAAGAAAAAACGCTGGGTTTGGGTCAAGGAGGGTGTAAGGTTCACTCCGGTCTTCTTCCTCACCCTTCTCCTGCTCCTGATTTAAAAACAAAAAGAAAGGAAGGGGCAAGAAAGTTTATATCTTTGTGACCCTTTCGATTCCGACCTTCCTGACAACCGGCTTCTTGACTTTTGCAGGCAGCCAATCAGGTGCTGATGCAGGCTTTGGCACGAGCTTCACAGAGCCCTTGAAGATGTGGATGGTGTAGGTCCCGTCCTTGTTCCTTCTTCCCCTTTCCCTGAGTCTGATGTCCTTGTAGCCTCTGGTTGCCGCTTTAAGTGCTGCCTGTCGAGGTGATCTCCCTGTAAAAATAGCAACTTTCTTGCCCACTTTCATCACATAGTATTTCTTTGCCTTCGCTTTCCTCCTTTTTGCCATAACTCCACCTCTTATTGATTTTTGTAAAAAGGGTTTATAAAGCTTTATCAAGGCAAAATTGAGCATCGTCAAAAAAGAGCTACGAAAATTTTTGAAGTATTGCTTTTGCTTTTTCAAAATCCTTTTTCTCTCTGATTGCGTATTTTAGTTTTTCTCCATCATGCCTTATAATTTTTATAGTTTTGGAAAATCTGCCGAATTTTATTTCTTTAATCTTTCCATAATCAATCCAAAAATTTTTGGGATGAGAACGTATAATATTTTCTATCGGCATAGTACTTATCATTTCTTTTAGTTTACTTTCTATATCTTTTTTAGCAAGCAACCATTGCCACATTGGTATGATAGTTCCGCCTATTATTTTTTCAGCTCCAGGTAACGGAACAACAATAAATATTATTCTTTTATTAGTTATTATCATGGCATTTTCTGGTGCAAGAACCTTGCCTACACCAAGCACTTCATAACCATATAAAGAGCGACCAGACCTCATTATACCTGCTATGTAGTCTATTATTTCCTCACCTGCATAAACTACGTTTGCCTGTTCATAAGCAGGGTGGAAATTGATCTCAGCTATTTTCACAGATGTAATTCTTTTTGTCCGTACTATTTCCAAAACAAAGAAAAATATCGCAAATATTATAAAAGCAATAAAAGGAATAATAATAAATCCAGGCAAACCTGATAAGAATAGAAAAAATAATACGATACTCATAACAATAATTAGAAAAATAGATCTGATCAAACCGAAAATACTAGAAGTGACTGCTCCTATTTTTGCTATTCTTGCTATCGTTTTGGCTCTTGAAATTTGTTCCCTTGGTAAAAGCAAATTTACAGCTTGTTTAATCTCCTCTTCAGACCATCCTTTAGATATAAGGTCATATTTTATCTGTTCTAAAGAATCTCCCCTTGACAACCTTGCTCTTATATAATTAACTAGTCTCTGATCTACCATTTCTTTTAAAGATTTAAGGCCTATTTTATAAAAACTTTGAGAAATCGACTAGCAAAAGATTTAAATACTTAACTTCAAGTTAAATTAACAGGAGGTGCTTAGAGATGGGCTGGTTCGAGGAACCAGAGGAAGAGTGGCCTGAGGAGGAAGAAGAGGCCGAGTGGTGACTTAAGACTGCTTTGCTCGAATACCTCCCATATTTTTTGATTTTTACTATTTTTACACCCTTTATGTTTATTTTTTGGTCATAACCCACCGCGATTATATCTGGCTTCAGCCTTTTAATTATCCTTTCCGGATCTGGAGGCCAGTAACCTATCACGACCCTGTCGACCCATCTTACAGCTTCTAGAAGCTTCTTTCTTTCTTTTGCCGGAAAAAGATACTTTCCTGCCTTTTTGGCTGTCTGGTCAGATGCTAAAATGACGATAAGCTCATCCCCAAGTTTCCTGGCTTGCTTCAGAAAATAGATATGACCCGGGTGAAGGATGTTGAAAACACCACCAGCCAGAACCCTTTTCATCCCTTCCTTATGATTATCTGAGGCTTTCCTGAAACCGTTCCATTATTCTCTATTATAATTTTGTGATAACCTCTTTCAAGAGAAAGCCATCCCTCGAGATCTATCGTATCATAGTGAAGCAAAAGCTTAAGCGGGTGCAGGATACCGAGACCGAAAGCAAAAGACGGGCTTATATGCTGGAAAAATGTACCACCCAGGATCAAAGGCATCCTGTTCTCTATTGTTGTCCAGTCACCCTTAGTGAAGACGAGGAAGGCTCGAGAGCCCTCGATCGATTGGCTAAGTTTGAATATCCAGGGCTGGGCTTGTGCCAACGGTAAAAGAAGCAGCAGGGTAATTAAAAATATTTTTTTCATAATTATATTTAGATTCCTAATTAAAAACCGCTTTCATCTAAAGGTATCTTCGACCCCGTAATGGATGTGGGGCTTTTTCCGAAGATGATAATAGAGATCTTTCATCCCATTGTAAATCCTGTGGGGTACCGCTAAAAGGATTAAGGGGGTATATTCGAGATTTGCGTCCCTGATCATGAACTCCAGGTCGCCCATGTCAAGAACAGGCAGTTCTTCTTTCGGGTATTTTCCGAAGTCATGAACTTTCATAAAAATATTTATTTGGAAAATTTTAAAAAGTCATAAACGAAAATTTTTATTAAGTTTGCTTTTCATTTTTAA
>QMZZ01000010.1 GCA_003663445.1 Candidatus Aenigmatarchaeota archaeon
CCACCCCTCCTTTAGCGTTCCTTTTTTGCTTATTGATTCGATCTGCACTTTCCAGCAAACCTTATCTCTCCATTTATCTATATCTGGACATTCCGCTCGCTCTATTACTTTTAATGTGGAAAACCTAGGCAAACCGCAAGAAAAGCTTATTTGGTTTTGGTCATTAAGCACCTGAATCAATGCGCCGTCCTTATCTCTCACCCAAACCGTATCACCCACTTTTATTCCGCATTGACTAGCTGATATCATAGCCTGCTGGTTCGCCTGCTCGACCTGATCGTACTGCTCCTTGGTGCACCTGCAAACGTCTTTACATTTTGGCGGAGAGGGCTGTTGCCCTGAGGATTGTTGTGGTTGTGTTCCTGTTGTTTGGGTTTGTTCTGTTGGACATATAGCATCATTCGGTGGCTTGAGGAATGTCACCTCGACAGGATTTCCTATCCTCTTGTTAAAGGCATCCTGCGGGTCGCTTATCGGGGTCTGGGAGCAGGCAAGCCAGAACCTGAAGGTCGTTTCTTCACCGAGGTTCTGGAGATCATTATTGATTCCCGGTAGTCCGAGGATGTCAGAAATATAGGTTAGGGCTATTCTGTATCCCTTTGAAGTCCCGTCTTCTATTTTTTCCCATACTATCACTTTGTTCGGGCAGTTCTGGACCTGACCTAAAGCGACACCTACCTGCACATACTCGCATTTGTTATCGGGGGCTTTGCCTGTATATACACAGGTCGTGTAGCTCGTGGAAACATACGGGCTTCCGTTAACGATCAGGTAGATGCTTCCCGTGGATCCGGATGTTGCTGCTATGACGTTTGCCAGATCTGTCGATATCTGGCCGAGGTTTTTTGAAAACTGTTCAACGCTCTTACCGGCTTCTGCTATTGCCTGGCTTGCGTCCTTTGCAGCCTGTGTTATGTCGGTCATGCCGTCATTTATGCATTTAATTACCCTATCTATGCATTCCTCTTCCCTACCCTTACACATCCCTGTATCCATCATGTGCTGCTGCATCTGGATGCACATCTCCATCTGAATCCTTGCCATGTAGATCTTGCTTATCTGCATCTGAGCTTCATAGAATTTGGTTATAAGGTCGCAGTAGGTCTGTACCATACCCAAAATCGCTCTTCCTACATCGGCACCGAGCTTGACCCAGGCCTGACCCAGGTCTTTATTTCCTGCGATCATGGAACTCATACCCATTCCAAATCCGGCAAGACTTGAGGCCAGGGAGAACACCAAAGCCAGCTCCAAATACTTTACGCAATCTTTGGTCTTTTTGGCGAGTCTTTCCGCAAGCCTCATCACCCTGTTGAGCTCCCTCTGGAGCTTCTCAGAGGAGTCCTCCATGATCTCTGTGAGGGTCCTTGTCTGCTGATGAATGCGGATTGCAGGCAGGCTGGCATTTATCTCAGAAACCCTGGTCTGGGTCCCGTCGAGGTAGCTGAGGTAGACAGAAACACGGTTAGGCTGGTAGAGATAGGTCCTGCCAGACCTGCATCCTGAAAATGCAGGAATCCTGACAGTGCAGTTCATCGAGCCCGTTTTGGGATCGAGAAGTTCGCAGGCCGAAAATTCTGCAGTGCTTCCGTTTATCACAAAGGTGTAGGAGTTCAGCTGGAACTGGGTTGGCGGGTTATCGATGTGCATCCTGATGTTCATATCGTGCTCGACCTCACACGAGTCATACCTGACCTCGCTCTTCGGATTGTCTATCACGAGCCTCATCCCTGAAAGGGGCTTGCATTCACCCACAGGGTTCTGGGGATCGACATCGCAGTAGTATCCCTCAGGACACGGCTCGTCCAGACATGTCGCGTTTATAACGAGCTGGGGGAGGTCTACCTGGAAGTTTTGCTGGATCAGGGAATAGCCGTTCGGGAAGGATATCGTCAGGTCAAGCGTTAGCGGTGTCAGGACGTAATAGGTCGAACCCGTGAACTTGTGGATTCCGGGTATCGTCTCATCGCATCCCTGACCTGCCGGGATGAGAAGCTGGCACTTCTGGACCTGGGAGGTGATAGGGAAGCAGTTTACGGGCCAGGGCATTCCCTGACCTTCAAGCTTCAGGACAGCCGAATCGATCGTGAAGTTCGACGGACCCTGGATCCTTATCGTGAGGTTTAGCTGGTGATCGATGCCGCAGCGCTTGAGGTTTGTTGACGGGGAGACCGAGACAACGGTAAGGTTGATATCCGAAAGGCTCTTGCACTGCTCTGCAGAATAGGGATCACAGTACTGGTCTGGCTGGGGGCATCCGCAGTCGAGACAGCAGGTTTCTGACGACTCCTTGGTCGTGTCGCAGATATGGTCCCCGCAGGTAGCTGCAGGTATCGTGATATCGGCAAGTGGGGTCGAGAGCTCGAGGGTTTCCCGAGTCGCTCCGGAGGGGTAGGTTATCGTGAAGTTCAGGAAGTTGTTTCGGATGACATAGGTCTTATCCCGGTTGTAATTCGGGATCGTGAACGGCATCTGGCAGAAGAAGTCACCGCCTCCGAGATCGGTGCAGTTCAGGGATTGGCTTGCTCCCTGGATCACGAATCCGTCCCAGGTTATGTTTCCGAGGGAGCAGTAAGCTGATTCAAGGGTCATCCCACCAGGGGCGTTCAGGACTCTTGCACTGATGTTCAGGAAGTTCTGCCCAGATTCGTCATAGTGATAGTAGCTGGTTATGCTGGCTGTAAGGGCGATTGCCGATTTTGGCTTGCACTTCTGCTCAACAGAATCGCAGTAAAGTCCTTCCTGGCAACCGCAATCATACGGAATGGCTATATCGGTGAAGTTTGCATAAAGGGTTTGGGTCACGAGGTTTTCTGCATCCTTATAGCTTATCGTCAACTCAACCTCTCCAGGACCTGTGTGATAGCTGTCTGTCCCGCACTCTGGGAATCCCTCGATCCCGGCATCACAGAGATAGCTTCCAGCCGCAGAAAGCTGACAGGTTATCGGCCTGATTATACCGCCAAGGATCAGGGAGCCTGTGGCTGTTTGCTGGAGGGAGAGCGGGGCGTTCGGGATCGTTACCCTTAACGGGATGGTTGGGGCAAGGCATTCGGTGACAGCGGTGGTCGGTCCGGTTATCTGGAGCTGGGAAGGTGGGAGCTTGCACTGGGGCTGACCTGTATCAGGATTATCGCAGTACTGAGGAACGAGCTGATCATCCTGGATCACGGAAGGGCATCCGCAGTCAAGGCAGCAGGTTTCTGGTGACTCACCGAGGTCTGAATCGCAGATTCCGTCACCGCATGTGAACTCAGGGTTCTTGTTAAGGGTTATCGGATTGTTGATCCCGGAAGTGGTGTTCGGGAAGATGAGGTAAAAGTCCTTTGCGATGCTCTTGATCTCGTCTCCAGAGACAGGGACAGCGGAAAGTCCTGTTGCGGTTTCCCATTCTGCCTCATCCCCGCCTATCGAGTAGAGCCGGCTCGCTCCGTAAAAAACAGCCTTCTCGATCCAGGCAAAGGGCAGGACCTGGTTCGACTGAAGGTAGAACTTTATGGCATTTATCAGGTCAGGGGATTTTGCATGGACATCAACCCTGCTTATCTCAGGGCTCATGATGTTGAAGTTCCTTATCCCCCTTCTCTCGATCCTGTACCAGGAACCCGACCATATCGTCCTTCCGTCCTTGAGCTTGACGAGGATTAGCAGGTTCGCGACCTGTTTATTCTTCTCTATATACATTACGTCATCCCAGGGTATCTCTATATTGGCGAATTCGACATAGGTCTCCGGGGTCACCTGACTCACGCACTCGACAGGGTTCCTGTCCCGGCAGTTATAGATCAGGACCTTCTCTATCGCCTTTTCAAGTGATGCCGAATAGATGCTTATCCTTAGGTAGGGATTGACGAAACCCCTCCAAACTATGTCCACCTCCCGGCTTATCAGGTTATCGAGCTGGAGCTGGACGGAGTCCTGGGTCTGGCCCTGCCAGAGGATGTTTACCTGGGTCGCTGATGCAAAGGGGAGATTCAGGAATAGCCAGATCACCAGGAATACCAGGACAGCTCTCATACTTCCTCCCATCCTACCTCACACGGCTGGACCTGAACAGGCTGAGTAGAGACCAGGGGCAGACCGCACTTTTCATAAAGCCTGGTAAAGGTAAGGATCATATCGAGACTTTCTTCTGTTTGGTTCTGAAAGCTCGGCCAGCTGTACATATATGGGGCATAGAGCCAGAGATCAGTAACCCCAGCAGTAATATTCAGGTCCCATCCTGCCCCACCTTTCAGCCATCCGTTCTCGAGACTGTATGCCCAGAAGGTCCAGGGACCTGCTGTTAGGGTCACCGGGATCGTATGGCCCTCTATCAGGTAAAAGGTCTGGAGCATTGTCGTTCTATTTACAGGCTGAAGGGCAAGTATAACCTGATCAGTATGGCCCTCTCCAAGCCTGAAAATGCTGGTTGGATAGATCGCGTACTTTCTGCTCTGGCTCAGGTTCTGGACAACCACCTCATAAACATGCAGGTTAACGGTCCTTTTCTTTTTAAGGGTTATTTCTTTGCTGACCAACTCTGACGAGACAGCAGGTTCTGAATAGGAATCGAATCCCTGTCTGTACGCCTCGATCCATCCTGAACCGCAGGGAGCAACACCTGACCAGGTCCCGCTCTCGTCTGTCTGGCCGAGCGGACAGGACATAAAGGTCAGGTAGGTGTAAGGAACAGGGTTTCCGTCTTCGTCTTTAACCCTGATTTCAGCCAGACAGGATGCCGACTCACAGAAGGCCTGCTGCTCCTCTGCAACATATCCTTCAGCACCCCACTCAGCCGGTTTATTATCCTTTATATAAACATGAACAGCAAACCTGAAGTGATTGCCTGTAAGCTCGTCCTTGATATCGACCACTGCAGGGAACTCGACCAGGTAGCTCACATTGGCCGCATCAGGCATGCACAGGCCGAAGGGTGTCGGTCTTGCAAAGACCAGGATCGGGTTCGGCTTGAACTGGAAGGACCAGTAGGTCAGGCTGAAGGCGTCAGGGAGGTGGAAGGATACCCTAAGGTCAGAATAGTCCTTTCCGTCAAATTCAGGCAGGGTGTATTTCGGATAGCTCGTGGATCCGGCAACATTTTCAGGCGCCTTTCCAGGCATGTAAATGCCGGCAAGCGTTGCCCTTATTACCTCCTCAACAGCAGGCTTTAGGTCGTACCAGGACTTGAAGATGAAATCCCCGCAGTCGGAAGCCATCACGATAAACGGGACCTTTCTCATCCCGTCCTCATAGGGAGACAGGGCCATCGAGCTCAAGAGAGCATATTCCAGAAAGCGCTCATCCTTTTCCCAGTCAACGAATTTCTTTGCGAACTCGTAAATCTCTCCGAGCTTTGTGTCCACCCCGACCTCATAGGGCTGGGGTATCTCCTTTCCATCAACCCGGGTCGGAAGGTTTACCTGGACATCTATCCTGTTGGGCTTTATCGAGACCCCTGAAACCAGCGGGACTCCAAGGGTCACATTCTTACGCGTCTCGTTTCTAAGGGATTCCTCAAAGCTCGCTTTATAGGTAGTGAGCCAGTTCGAAAGCCCCTGGATTATCGAGGCCTCTAAGTCAGGATAGGTGACCTGACCTGAAGCAAGCCAGTAAGGGACGAGATCGTCAAGGAAAAGGACAGAACCGCCATACTGCCTTTCAGGATATCCTCCATACCTGCTCACATTATCAAGCACTTGCTGGAGACCTTCCTGGATGAATGCCTCAACAGAAAGCTTGACAGATTCCGCCTCGGTCGGAGGGGCTGGAGGGCCTCCGATTAGGCCTGATTGGAAGGCATAGAAGATGGTAACGATCCCGATGATTATAAGAACGAGGATGAAAATCATTTCTACCTGACCCCTGACCATAATTTATTTTTGACCCTGCTTTTTTATATACTTCTTTTCTTGCTGATCGCGAGGGTCGCTGTTATCGTCTCGGTTCCTGATACCGGTATCACCTGGTGGGCGACAGATACCCTGAGGCGGCAGCCAGTCCTGCTTTCTCCGATCAGGCACCTGTACCACTTCAGCAGGCTGTCATCTCTGGAGATATTGACATAAAGCCACTCACCGGTTGTTGGATATCTTACGGCCAGGAAATAATCATACCCTGGTTTTTTCTGGCTGAAAACCCAGAGGGTGTGGTTAAGGCGGGCAAGGGCGAGCTTTTCGACAGGCCAATCAGGTCCAGCTGATCTGCAGAGATAGCCAGAACCCAGCTTCCAGATCGATTTCAGCAGGCTCATGACATCCCGACAGTTCCTGTCCTGCCAACAGAGAGGGCACTCAGGACCAGAGGCATCGGATCTCAGGGCTGTTATCAGGAGCTCATGGGCATAGAGATCGAGATATTCAGGGGAGCCGAGCTGCTTCGCGAAGTAGAGGAGGAAGATCGCCATCCCTATAAAGATCAGGACAGCGAAGAGCATCAGGATTAGGGTTGTCTGTCCCCTATTCATACCACCTCACCTCTATCCATCCCAGGTCGATCCTGGGGTGAATGCCGTAATCTGTCACCCTTCCTGCAGGCCAGTAGATTGCGGCAGGGAAGCCGTAGGCTGTGTAGTTTCCGGGATGGGGGCAGATCAGCCAGTAGGTGCAGTCAGGCCAGGTATCGCTGGTGCATTCTGTAAGCTCCTGACCTACCAGGGTCACGTTCAGGGTGAACCTTCCGAAAAGTTTCTCGAGCTCCTTGCATTCCTGCTTAAGGGCAAGAAGCTTCCCTGCATCGTAAACAGACGGCTCCTTGACGAAGAGAGGGGATGTCGAAACGAGCTTGAGCAGGTTCAGGACATACTGGGATTGGGTTTTGGTTTTCTCGAGCTTGAGCTGGGTGGCCTGCCATCCTGCCAGGAAGATTATGACGGCAAAAAGGATAACGACTATCAGAAGCGTCATGAAGATGTACTCCATTAACTGCGCTTGCCCTTTCATTCCCTCACCTCGCATCCTGATTCAACCAGGTCGTCATAAAGCTGGGCTGATCTATCAAGCTTGTCTTTAGACGGATTTTCAGCAATCTGATCGAGCAGATCTGCAAAATCGTCAAGCTTTTGGACGCAGTTAACAACATCCGCATTCGGGCTTATTTTCCCTTCTCTTTTTTTATCTTCTATATAATCCGCCAGCTTCCTTGCCCTTTCAGCAGCTGTTTTGGCTGCAAGCCCGACATGATGCTGGAAGAAGTACCTCTTGCTTTCGAGCAAGCGCTTTGAAAGCGATCCCTGGGAGTGCTGGTAGATGTCCTGGTGATTCGATCCGAGGATAAGAGCTATCAGGTCGAGTTCGTCATTCCAGGTAAAGCTTTCATTCTGATAGTAAGCATGTCCATTAGGGTTTACATTAGGGTTTATACAGAGGCCGTAAGGCTGATACCAGGGAGAGCAGGAAGAGGAAATCGTTATTAGTGCCTGGTTTTTTCCGGGTTTCAGCTCACAGAGCTCCCCAGTTTCCACACGGAAGAAATCGAGCTTGCTTGCTGTTCCCAGATTCGCTCCATGGCAGTTCGCATACTTGGTCCGGTTTCCTGGAAGGAAGGGTTCGATCCTGTCCCAGAGGTCCTTGCTATCAGCATCATTAATGTTAATAATAAACAGAAATTCGTCAGGTACGCCTGTCACGATCCAGAACTCATACCATCCCCAATCAAGGGCTTTCCTCTCCAGCCAGAGCTCCTGTCCTGGTCTAATTACAGCTGGGACAGGTAGGTTCCAGTCTCCCAGACCCTCAACAGTAATCCTCGGTTCCTCACCTATTAGGATCCAGGTAAAGTTCAGAGCTGTTTTTCTGAACTCCTGGAAGGGCTGGGGGTCGTTATAGCTGTAAACGTGCTGGAGGGTCTGAGAGAAGCTCCTGAGGGCAGCTGCCTGCATCCCTGCCTGCTGGATTCCAATATAGGTCGAGAGGTAGCTCACAACGAAGTAGATGATGAAGATCGAGAGGATTATCCCGAAGATTATCCTAAAGAGTTGGAAAATCGAAATCATTTAAAATTTTTCTCTTCCTGCTATTTATTCTGCAGATATCTCTACATACTCGCCCTTGTTTATCAGCCAGAGAGTACGGCTGCCTTCAACGCAGAAGTTTTGATCCGGCTTTAGGTTCGGTATTTTGTATCCTTCCCATTTCCCTTCCCCCCTCCATATCCACACGTTGGACCTGTAATACTCTGAATAGGGGTCCTTGGTGAGGTTTATCATGATATCCTCAGGAGGCCAGTTCTTCCAGGAAGCAGCTCCCCAGGAATGGGCATCAGGGAAATCCGGATTAACAAAGCAGAGTTTTGATCCAGAAGGGACTGCTATCTGATATTCTTGCTGGCTTCCCCAGGACTGATCGAATAACCATTCTGCTTTTTGCTCGATCTTCTTCACCTCATTATAAAGCTGGGCTTGGCTTCCGAACTGGAAGAGGTTGGAAAGAGGGCCCAAACCGAAAGCCAGGATGCTTCCTATAAGGATTATAGCTATTAGAAATGCAAAAACCATCCCGACAGAAATTTCAGGCATTTATTTAACTTCTAACTGAAAGTACCTAACAGTGCCGCCCCACATATTATCTACACCAGGAGTACAAGCTTCAACTGTAAGTGCTTGTCCAGGTGTTGCATCATAGCAAGCTGTTATTCTGAATGTATAGACTCCTGGAATAGCATTAGTAGGTAATGTGATATAGATTGGGATCGGATTATCGATATTATCTGCCATTGATGCAAGAGGTGTTGGAACTTTAACCCAATCAACCCATTGCATTACTTCATCTTCCGTGACACCTTCAGGTTTCTGTACAACATCAACATTTATAATGAAGTTATGTGTTTGTCTATCTGGCGCATCGTTTTTAATACCAACGCCTATCCAAAGCTTTTTCCCAGAACTTGTTGTATAGGTTTTAGGTGATATATCAAAATTTCCTCCAGCACCACTTTGGAATGCCTGCTGAAGATTTGAAAGTGCTGTTTGTCTCATTTGACCTGTTAGGTCTTCTATACCACCAAACATCCCTCTCATCCATGACAGAACAAGGCTCAGCATCACGACAGCGATAACTATCGTTACGATAAAACCAAGGGACATTTGGATCGCGCCCCTTTTCATAATTTTATTTTTGTCCAGCCTATTTAAATATCCATTCGGCTGTTGTGTTCGACCTGGAGCCGAGAAGCTGGACGCTGACATTTAGCTGATCGCAGTCCCCGGTTTGCTTGATTTGGAAAACGATTCCAGGAAGCTCCTGCCTTTTGATCCAGGTTTTCAGATATTCAAGCTTGGTAGCAGAACAGCTGGAACTGACCCTTTGGTAGAGTTGGTAGAATTGGGTCAGGTAGTAGGGATCGTCCTTCTGAAAGGTCAGGGAAAGGTCTGGCTGGGTGAAACCGGAAAGGAAGACAGAAAGACCTGTAATAAGTCCTGCAAG